>DATIQP010000243.1:0-4149 GCA_035470765.1 Polyangiaceae bacterium
CGATCGCGGCATGCTCGCCGTCTCGCCGGTCCACACTCTCTACTGGGAGCAGTCCGGCAACCCGAACGGCAAGCCCGCGGTCTTCGTGCACGGCGGTCCGGGCGGCGGCAGCGATCCGAAGCAGCGCCGCTTCTTCGACCCCGCCGTCTACCGCATCGTGCTGTTCGATCAGCGCGGCTGCGGCCGCAGCACGCCCCACGCGAGCCTCGAGGACAACACGACCTCGCACCTCGTCTCCGACATGGAGGCGCTGCGCGAGCACCTGCACATCCAGCGGTGGCTCGTCTTCGGCGGCTCGTGGGGTAGCACGCTGGCGCTCGCGTACGCGCAGAAGCACCCGGAGCGCGTCACCGAGCTCGTCCTGCGGGGCATCTTCCTGCTGCGAAAGCACGAGATCGACTGGTTCTACCAGTCGGGAGCGAGCCACCTCTTCCCGGACGCGTGGGAGGAGTACCTCGCCGCCATCCCGCCCGAGGAGCACGGCGATCTGCTTCATGCATACTACAAGCGTTTGACGGGCGACGACGCGCAGGCGCGGCTTCGCGCGGCGAAGGCGTGGAGCGTCTGGGAGGGCAGGACGAGCTTCTTGCTCCCGAACCCCGAGCTGGTCGCCAAGAACGCCGGCGACGAGTACGCGCTCGCGTTCGCGCGAATCGAGGCGCACTACTTCGTCAACCGCGGCTTCTTCGAAAGGGACGACGAGCTGCTCGCGGGCGTGCAGCGCATCCGTCACATCCCTGCGGTCATCGTCCAGGGCCGCTACGACGTCGTCTGCCCGATGGACAGCGCCTGGGCCCTCCACCGCGCCTGGCCGGAAGCCTCGCTGCGCATCGTGCCCGACGCGGGCCACGCGGCCCTCGAGCCCGGCACGCTGCACGAGCTCGTCTCGGCGACAGATCGCTTCCGTCCACCCCCGGGCCGCTGATGAAAGAATCGTTCCGCGAAGAGCACGCGCTTCCGGACGGCGAGCGGGTCGTCCTGCGCTACATCCAGCAGAGCGACGCTGGGGAGCTGCGCCGGCAGTTCCTCGCCCTCTCTCCGGAGACGCGCTACCGGCGCTTCTTCGGGGCGATCGAGGACCTCGACGCGCGCACGCTCGAGTACCTCACGAACGTCGACGGCGTCGATCACGTCGCGATCGTCGCCGTGATGGAGTCGCTCGATCTCAAGACGGAGCGCGGCATCGGCGTGGCGCGCTTCGTGCGTACCAAGGAGGATCCGAAGGTCGCCGAGATGGCCGTCACCGTCGTCGACGACATGCAGGGCAAGGGCGTCGGGACCTTGCTCTCGCACGCGGCCGTCAACGCCGCGCTCGCGCGCGGCATCGAGCGCTTCCGCTGCGTGGTGCTGGCCGACAACGAGGTCGTGGTGAAGGCGCTGCGCGAGGTGGGCGCCGTCGAGAAAGGCAGCGAGGCGGGGACGATCGTCTTCGACGTCCCGATCGCCGCGGTCGCTCAGCCCTCGATCGTCCGGCGTCTGCTCCGCCTCGCCGCGGAGCAGATGAACGCGTTCCTCCGGCGCCTGATGCCGCCGGACCTCCTCCGCCGGCAGGAGCGCAACAGGCCATGACCGCGATCCGGTGGCGCCGCACGCTCACTCCTTCGTGAGCCGGTCGACCTTGCGCAGGCTCGGGAAGAGCGTGGCCCAGATCGCGACGACCAGCAGCGTGCCGACGCCGCCGACCCACGTCGCCATGCGCGGGCCGAGCCACTGACCCGTCACCCCGGACTCGAACTCGCCGAGCTCGTTCGAGGCGCCGACGAAGACGAGGTTCACCGCCGAGACGCGCCCCCGCATGTCGTTCGGCGTCTCGATCTGCAGCAGCGTCTGCCGGACCACGACGCTGACCATGTCGGTGGCGCCGGAGACGAAGAGCAGCGCCAGCGACAGCACGAAGTTGTCGGAGAACGCGAACCCGATGGTGGAGAGGCCGAAGCCGGCGACGCACGCGAACATCACGAAGCCCGCTCGCCGGCGCAGCGGTCGGTACGCGAGGTAGACGCCGCTCAGCGCGGCGCCGACGCCCGGCGCGCTGCGCAAGAGGCCCAGGCCCCACGGACCGACGCGGAGCAGCTCGGCGAAGACGGGCATGAGCGCGACCGCGCCGCCGAGCAGCACCGCGAACAGATCGAGCGACACCGACCCGAGGATGAGCTTGTGCGCCCAGACGTAGCGCACGCCGGCGAGCAGCGTGGAGAGGTTCATCTCGCGGATCGGCGCGCGCCCGGAGGTTCGCTCGACGCGCGAGACGTAGAACGACGCGAAGCCCGAGAGGCACGCGGCGAGCAGGTAGACGCCGCGGCTGTCGAGGATCGTGAGCAGCGCGCCGCCGATCGCCGGGCCGATGATCGTGGCCGCCTGCCACATCGACGAGGCCCACGCGACGGCGCGCTCGAAGACGTCCGGCGGCACGACCTCGGGGAGCATCGCCGCCGACGTGGGGCGCCCGAAGCTCGCCGCCGTGCTCTGCAGGATCAGGATGAGGTAGATCGGCCAGACGTGCTTCGCGCCGCTGCGCGAGTAGAAAAAGAGCGCGAGCGAGAGCGCCGCGTAGGCCGCGAACACGATGGTGAGCAGCTTGCGCCGGTCGAAGCGGTCCGCCGCGTGGCCTGCGAGCAGGGACAGGGTGGCGATCGGCAGGAACTGCGCGAGGCCCACGAAGCCGAGATCGAGCGGCCGCCGAGTGTGGGAGAACACTTCCCAGGCCACGGCCACGCCCTGCGCCTGGACGGCCACGATCGCCGCGATCCGGCCGGCTTGCAGGCGCCGGAAGTCCGCGAACGCGAAGGGGGCGGCGGCGCGGCCGCTCTGGACCATGCAGGAACGCAAAGCACGGGCCGAAAGCGGTGTAAAATGAAATGGCGAGTATGTGCCGCCTGCTTGGCATCGTAGCGTCCGAGGAGACGGAGTTCCGCGTGCTGCTTCGCGAAGCCCCGCGCAGCCTCGCGACGCTCTCGCGCGAGCACGGCGATGGCTGGGGCCTCGCCGTCTTCAAGAGCGGGCGCGGCTGGGAGGTGCACAAGAGCGTGCTCGCCGCCGACGGCGACGCGGGCTTCCACGAGCGTGCCATGAAGGCGCGCGGCGACGTGCTCGTCTCGCACGTGCGCAAGAAGACCGTGGGCAGCTCGAGCATCCAGAACACTCACCCGTTCTCGCGCGACGGCTGGGTGCTCGCGCACAACGGCACGGTCCACGACACCGAGTTCCTGCGCAGGCGCACCTCGCGCGAGCGGCTCGCCCTGCTCGAGGGGCAGACCGACAGCGAGCTGCTCTTCGCCTTCTTCCTCACGCGGCTCGACGAGGGCGGCGCCACGGCCGACACGCCGAGCGAGCGCGCCGACGCGGCCATCGCGGCCGGCGTGCGCGAGTGCCAGAAGCATGCGACCGCGGGCAGCGGCAACGCGCTCGGCACGCTCAACTTCCTGCTCGCCGCGGACGGAGTCGTCTACGCGCATCGCTTCGGGCGGCCGCTCGTGTTGCTCGAACGCGGCCCGCACGACGAGGTGCGTACGCGGCGCGAGACCCGCGACGGCGTCACCCTCGAGACGCCCTGGAAGCCCAGGCGCCGCGCGGTCTTCGTCGCGTCCGAGGGCATGACCGACGAGCCGTGGGCCCCGCTCGAGGAGGGCGTGCTGCTGCGCATCGACCGCGAGCCGAGCCCGGCGTGGCGCGCGCTTCGTCTCTGACCAAGCGTCGGACTTCGGACATTGGGCCGCCCCGGGCTGAAGCCCGGGGCAGGCGAAGACCGCACCGGACTACCCAGCTCAAGTCCGCCTTGCGGCGGACTCGCGACACAACCCAACGCATCTTCGCGCGTGTTGCTACGCGCAGGAGCTCATCCGGCAGAAACGTGGACCAGACGCGATTGCGAGCCCGCCGAAGGCGGGCTTTGAACGGGCCAACAATCGATCTTCTGCCTGCCCCGGGCTTTAGCCCGGGGTGGCCCAACCAACGCCCCTTCTGGCCGCATTGATGTCAGGGGCAGCCGGTGGGCTTCCAGGTCGGCTCGAACGTGCCGTACGACTGCGCGTAGATGGCGGTGCCGAGCGCGGAGGTCTCCGGGGCGCACGCCGGGCCGTAGAAGACATACGAGCAGTCCGGGTTCGAGTTGTGGGCGCAGTCGTAGTCCTGGTCCATCTCGAGCGCGAA
>DATIQP010000244.1:0-5010 GCA_035470765.1 Polyangiaceae bacterium
GCGCGGAAGCCCACCGGCCGCTCGCCTACCGCGTGAGTGATCGCGTCGATGCCGCCCTGCACCTGCTCCGCGATCGCCGCGCGGCCGAGGCGCGTGAGGTCGTAGCGGTGATCGAGCGTGTGGTTGGCGATCTCGTGGCCGCCCTCGTGGGCGCGGCGCAGCGCCTCGGCGTTGTCGGTGCGCGCGAGATCGCTGCCGATGGCGAAGAGCGTGAGCGGGATGCCCTCCTCGTGCGCGAAGTCGAGCAGGCGCCCGACGGCCACGTCGTAGACCGCGGTGAGCGCGCCGCGGCCGTCCTCGCGCGGCTCGATCCCGTGGATGGCGAAGTAGTTCGGGATCTCGTCGAGGTCCACGCTGATGGCGCAGAGGCGCATGGCCGAATCTCATATCGCCCGCCGCGCCACGCAGCAAACGGAACGAAGAGTACGTCGTTTCAAACGATTTAGCGATGGTGGTGCAGGAGGAAATCGACGGCGGCGTCCGCCCAGCGCGGGCCGAAGCTCGGGACGTGCCCCGAGCCGTGCATCGTCCAGAGCTCGACGTCGAGGCCCGCGGGGCAGCCCTCGAAGCGCTCTCGCGTCGTCTCCGCGCCAGCCACCGCTCGGTCGAGGTCCAGCGCCGGCCCCGCCGCAACGCGCGTCGCGCCGCACCCGTCGCGCCTCGCCCACTCGCGCACCGCGTCGTCGGCGGACGGATACGGCTTGCCGTTGCCGAAGCTCTTGCCGCCGCGGTAGGCGATGACGCCGTCAGCGTCTCCGTGCACCTGGAGCACGCTCACGCCCTTGCCGGCGCAGGCCGCCGCGTCGATCGGCGGCACGCCCGCGAGCGCGACGATGGCCGCGACGCGGGCGCCCTGGTCGCAGGCGAAGCGGTGTGCCATGAACGCGCCGTTCGAGTGGCCAAGCAGGTAGATCCGCGCGGGATCGACGCGGTTGTTACGCTCGATCTCGTCGAGGACGGCGCCCAGGTACGCGACGTCGTCGACGGCGCTGCCGTAGAAGTTGCAGCACGCGTCGGTCGCGTTCCAGAACTGCTTGCCCGTCGGATCGCGCGTGCCGTCCACGACCGCGAGCAGCACCCCCCGCGCGCGCGTCACCCTCGAGAGGCCGAAGTAGCCTTCGTGGCCCCTGCCGCTCGAGCCGTAGCCGTGCAGCAGCACGACGAGCGGCAGCGGCCCCCCGTCCGTCGCGTCGGGCACGACGAGCTCGTAGGGCCGAGCCGCCAGATCCGGCGCGGGCCGCGGAGCCGGCCCGGGCTCGCCCGCCGCGTCGCCCTTCACGACCGGCGCCTCCACGGTCGCGGGCGCCTCGCGCGTGGACGAGCCCGGCCCCGCCGTCGGCTCGGTCGTGCGGCAGGCGCCCAGGAGCAGGAGGGAGGCCGCTGCGATTCTTTTCAAAATATCGCGCCGTGCCCTCACCTGCAGAGTCTCTCCCCTCTCCGCCTCGCCCGCACTACAAATGGCGACCATGCAGCAGCGAGCCGCGTTGCTCTCCGCGCTGCGCGCCTACGGGCGCGACGCCGTCTCGTACCAGGCGCTGGAGCCAGGCCTCCGCCACTGGGCGACGCGCGGCGGCATGGTGTCGTTCTGCGACACCTCCGGAGGGTGGGTCGCGACGGGCGGCCCGCTCGCCGAGACGAGCGACTGCGCCGACGTCGCGTCGCGGTTCGCGCGGGACGCGGCGAGCCAGGGGCGCCGGGCGTCCTTCTTCGCGTGCGACCACCCGGAGAGCTTCGGCGAAGGCTTCTCGCGCCTGCAGCTCGGCGAGCAACCGCTCTGGCGACCCGGCGAGTGGCAGGACACGCTCCGCACGCACCGCAGCCTCCGCGAGCAGCTCCGGCGGGCGCGTGCCAAGGGAGTTCGGGTCCGGCGCGTGATGCCCGACGAGCTGACCGAGGGCAGCGCGCTGCGCCGCGCGGTGCAGGCGCTGGCCGATCGCTGGCTCGCCTCGCGCCCGATGGAGCCCATGAGCTTCCTCGTCACGCTCGCGCCCTTCGAGGAGGCCGAGATCCACCGCTACTACGCCGCCAAGCGCGATGGCGTCGTCGTCGAATTCCTCTCGATCGTCCCCATCGGCGCCGGGCGCGGGCTGCTCGTCGAAGATCTCGTTCGCGACCGGAGCGCGCCGAACGGCACCACCGAGCTGCTCTTCGATCGAGCCATGCGCGACGCGGCCGTCGACGGCATCGACACCGTCACCTGGGGCCTGGCTCCCCTCTCCGGCGACGTCCGCTGGACCCTGCGCGCCGCCGGCGCGCTCGGACGAGGGCTCTACGATTTTCGCGGCCTGCGTGCGTTCAAGGCGCGCCTGCACCCGCGCGAGTGGCAGCCGGTGTGGCTCGTGTACCCGCGCGGGCAGCCCTGGCCGCTGCACCTGCTCGACGCGCTACGCGCCTTCGCGGGCGGCTCGCTGCTCGGCTTCGGCTGGCGCACGGTCGCGCGCCGGCCGCTCGTGCTCGCGTGGCTCCTCACGCTCGCCCTCATCCCGTGGACCGCGGTGCTCGCGATCCTGCTCGCCTTCCACGCCGCCGTCCCCCTCTTCGGCTTCCCGCGCTCCGAGCTGTTCGCCTGGGCCTCGTTCGACGCGATGTTCGCGTTGCTGCTCGTGCGCGCCTTCCGCAAGCCCCGCGCGGCGAGCTACCTCGTGCTCGCGCTCGCGGCAGCGGGCGACGCCGCGCTCGCCTCGCTCCACCTCGCGCGCGTGGGCCTGGGCGCATCCACCTTGGGGGCCATCCTCCGCGTGGCCTCCATGGTCGCGCCGACGCTCGCGGCGTTCGGCCTTCTCCGGTGCTCCGCGCACGCGCGCGAGCATCACCTCGGCGGCCCGCCCTCCAAAAGGGCGTGAGGCGGCGCGCCGGGACCGCTCGTGATCGCGCGCGTCGCCGCGCCGGCCGCGAGCACCACCGACGCGGCGACCGCGAACGCGACGGGCGTCTCCCACCACCGGCGCGGCGCGGTCGGCGCGATCTCTCGCGCCACCGCGCTCCGGAGCCGCGCCCGCGAAGCCTTCGACGGGGCCGGACCGCCCTCGCCGGTCTCGATCGCGCGCTTGATGGCGAGGAACGCCGCGAGGCACGCGCCGCACGAGGCCAGGTGCGCCTCCACCCGTTCGCGCGCTTCGCCCTCGATCAGGCCGAAGTGGTACGCGACGAGCTCGAGCTCGATCTCTTCACACGTCATGGGACATCTCCTGTCGCAGCCGCCTCACCATCTCGTGCATGCGCGACTTCACGGTCCCGAGCGGCACGTCGAGCACGCCGGCGACCTCCTCGAGCGACATGCCCGCCGCGCGCAGCCGGTAGACCTCGCCCAGCGACTGCGGCAACCTCGCGACCGCCCGCGCGAGCCGCTCGGCCTGCTGGCGCACGTCGAGGGCGAGCTCCGCCGGCGCGAGCGGCTCGCTCCTCGGGGCGAGCCACGCCGCCGCCTCGATGGCGTGACCCGCGCGCTTGCGCGCGCGCGCGCGGTTCAGACACAGGTGGCGCGCCGCCGTGTACAGCCACGCGCGCACGCTCCGCACCTCGGCGCGCTTCTCCCGCTCGCGGAGCACCGCCAGGAAGGTCTCGTGCAGCACGTCCTCCGCCTCGGCCGCGTCGCCGCCGAGCTGCGCGCGGATGAAGCCGAAGAGCGGGCGCTCGTACCGGTCGTAGAGCCGGTCGAACGCGCGCAGATCGCCCGCGACGAGCCGTTCGAAGAGCGCTTCGTCGGTGTCCATCTTCACCTCGCTCCGAGCTCCCGCCTTCGCCTCGAGCGTGCGGCGGGGCTCACGCCGCCACGGGGGCGTTCGAGCTGCGCGCCGCGCCCACGCCCGCGACGAGCCCCGCCAACACCACGAGGATCAGCGCGAGCACGGTCACGTGGAGCGACTCCTCGCAGCCGAGCGCCAGGATCTCCACCTGTTTTTGTGCCGCGACCTGCGGGATGTAGTGCATCGAGTTGCAGAACCCCACGAAGGTCCCGAGCAGCCCCGAGGCGAAGGTCACGCCGCCCAGCGTGAGCGCGACGCGCGCGCTCCGCGGCCCCGGCCGGAGCGCGTAGAGCACCGCCGCCGCGATCAGGAAAAACCCGAACAGCGAGGTCGGGTACATCCCCCAGCCGCCCGCCGCATAGAAGTTCGACCACATGAGCCACCTGCCTTTCCCTGATCAGGAACCGCAGGCCGCTCGAGGTTCAAAAAAAGTGCGGCCCGTGCGCTTTTGCAGCGCACGGGCCAGCAACCTCGGCCTTATGTCGTTTGAAACGAGTTCCGCGGAGCGCTCAGCTCGCGGTCATCTTGGCGACCTCGGCGGCGAGATCGTCCTTGGCCTTCTCGATGCCCTGGCCGAGCTCGAAGCGGATGAACGAGGCGATGCGTACCTCTCCGCCGAGCTTCTTGCCGAGCTCCTCGCGAAGCTTCTCGACCGTGTTTCCAGGGTTGGTGACGCTCTCCTGACCGAGCAGCGTGACCTCCGTGAACCACTTGGCGATCTTGCCGTCGAGGATCTTCGGCCAGGCGGCCTCGGGGGCCTTGAGCGTGCCCGCGGCCTTCTCTTCCTTCATCTGCGCTTCGAAGATCTCCTTCTGCTTCGCGACGTCGGCAGCCAGGACATTTTCTTTTGAAACGACGAAGGGGTTCATCGACGCAATCTGCATCGCGACGTTGTCGACGAACTCCACGAAGTCCTTGTCCTTCGCCTTGTCCGCGCTGGGCGCGTAGGCCTCGACGAGGACGGCGAGCTTGCCGCCCATGTGGACGTACGAGTGGACCAGGCCGCCCGCGCCCTTGGCGACGAGCATGTCCCAGCGGCGCACGACCGTGTTCTCGCCCGTCTTGGCGACCAGCGCCTGACGGACGGCGTCGATGGTGTCGCTCGAGCCGGGGAACTTCTGCGCGAGCAGATCCGCGCCCTTGTCGAGCTTGCTCGCGACCTCGAGCACCTTGCCGACGAAGCCGCGGAAGTCCTCGCCGCGCGAGACGAAGTCCGTCTGCGTGTTGACCTCGACGATGGTGCCGCGCGTGCCGTTCTCGGTCA
>DATIQP010000245.1:0-1893 GCA_035470765.1 Polyangiaceae bacterium
TGCACAAGGACGGGCGCATCCGCGAGATCGCGCTCGAGATGTTGAAGGTCACCCCGCAGGACGACGGCACGACCAAGCCGCGCCGCTTCCGGCTCGAGCGCAGACTGTAGTCGTTCACCCTCGAGGATGAACGCGATCACCCTCGAGGATGAAGCACCTTGCCGAGCACCTCGAGCTCGGGCAGATCGATCTCGAGGCGCTACGGATGCACACAGAAGGCCCCGTGGATGTCGTCCGTCGTCGCCGCGCCGCCATCGCTCGGCACCCAGAGGGTCATCGTCATCGAGTAGACGCCCCTGACGGCCGCGTCATCCGACCCGACGACGTTCAGCGTTCCGCCTCCGGTCCACACGGAGCCGTCGAGGTCACGACGTGACCCCAGCGCGGACATCGCGCCGACGGGGAACGGTGCACACGAACCGCCGCACCCGTTCTCCCCGACGAGCAGGTAGGTCCCGTACTCGTCGTTGCCTTCGAAGGCCGTCGTGCCCCAGCAGTCTTCCCCGAACGAAGTGCACGTCTTCGACGGCACGTCCGCGCCGTTGTACCAATCGTGGCGCAGCATCGTGGTACCGGCGTCGTCCGACACCTCGATGAAGTAGCCGCCGTCGCACGTGACGAGCGGCGGGCCCGCCTCGATCACCGAGAGCTCGTCTCGCGCGTCGCGGACGTCCGGGCCGACGTCGACGGTCGCGTCGCCTTCCGCAGCGGTCGCATCGGCGCCCCAGTCGAGCTGCGAGCGCGAGCCGCACGCCCACGCGAGCACGGTGAGCCCGATCGACAGAGCGCGCGCCCGCCTCATTTGGGCCCCACGCGAATCTCGCTCACGCTCGGGTCGATGCTCCAGTACACGCAGTCGGCGTCGACGGCGAGAGCGCCCGTGATCTGCTGTCCGGTGGCGACGTCGAGATCGGCGGCGGCGTCGGGCGGCGGAGGCGTGGGCTCGCTGGCGACGTCGGCCACGTTCGAGTCCCGCCTCGCATCGCTGGTCGCCGCGTCGGCCTCACGCGGGTCGAGCTCGGTCCTGCCGCACGCGGCGTACGCCAGCATCGCCCCCGGCAAGAGCGCGCTCGCGACGACGAAGCGTTCACGTCGGCGAGATTCCATCCGAGGATGGTACCACCCGCAGGGTTCGAATCGGGGGCGTCACCGCCTACGCCTCGAGCTCCGCGGTGAACGACGCTCCACTACGGATGCACGAGGAAGACGTCGCACGCGCGTCAGTGTCGATAGGTCTCGACGACGTCCCTCGGCGGCCGCTCGACGGCGCTGAGCGGCGACGTGATGACCGTCCGCTCTTCGTGGTCGGCCGCGAAGCAGATTTGTTCGCCGGGCTTCGGGTCGGTCCCCACCGTTGCGGATTCGATGCCGCCGTTTGGGTTGAGGCGTAGCGCACCACTGATGTGCTTTCCGAGGGCGGGGTGTTCCGCGACAAACTGAAGCGTTCGGCGGTCGCGAACTGCCACGCATACGCAATCCCTGCAGTGATACTCACTGTTGAGCGTCACGAGGACGCGATGGTGTCGGCGTTCGGGGCCTCGATAGCTGGCGTGCTCAGCCGTGGTGGACATGATGAGCCTCGTGCATGATCACGAAGCATGACCTGGGCCATCTACTGGAAGCATTCATGCTTCCACGTCCTGTGTGACCGTCGGGTGCGAGCGAATACGGCGCTGCACCTGCCGTTGTCCCTCGAGGATGAACGCAGTCACCCTCGAGGATGAAGCACCTTGCCCAGCACCTCGAGCTCGGGCAGGTCGATCTCGAGGCGCACGCGCGCCGGGTGGCCCGCGTAGCCGGCGAGCACGTGCCTCGCGCGTCCTTGGTGCCCGCGCCGTGCAGCTTCTTCTCGAGCGCCGCGCCCGCGCGCACGTCGTGTCGTTGTATTCGCTG
>DATIQP010000246.1:0-9551 GCA_035470765.1 Polyangiaceae bacterium
ACCTCCAGCTGCTCGAGGAGCGCCGAAGAAGTCGTCTGGTTGAAGATCGCCCGGTTCATGATCGTGGCTCCTTGGAATGGACGCGTGCGACGGCGTCGTGCGCCGCACGGTGAGTGTCGAGGAGCGCTGCCGCGAGCCGCCCTGGCTCGTTCTCGCGCTCAATGGGACTGACAGCGCGCGCCGGGGCCGGTTTCCGGAAATCGTCCCCGGCGCGCGAAATCACGCCTGAAAGTGTGGGTGGAAACTTCCAACGGCTGTGTCAGATTGGAGCGATGCTTAGAACCATTCTTCGCTTGTCCGTCGGCGTGCAGGTAGCACGCCGACATTTGCCTTCGCTGCGCTCGGCTGCCCTCTCCGCCGCCGTCGTCGCCGCGGCCTCGCTCGCCGCCGAGCGCCCGGCCAACGCGTGCGGCGGCTGCTTCGCCCCCACGCAGACCGTCACCGACGTCACCGATCACCGCATGGTCTTCTCGGTCTCGGCGACGCGGACGATCCTCTGGGATCAGTTCCGCTACTCGGGCAACCCGAGCGAGTTCGCCTGGGTGCTCCCGGTGCACGCCGCGGGCGTGAAGGTGGAGCTCGCGCACGACGAGTTCATCAGCGCGCTCGACGCGTGGACCGCTCCCGTGATCGTCGGCCCCCAGCAGGGCGGCGGCGGCTTCGGCTGCAGCAGCTCCGCGAGCAGCTACGGCGGGGACAACGGCGGCGTCCAGGTGATCAACCAGGAGATCGTCGGCCCCTACGAGGTCGCGACGCTACGCTCGACCGATCCCACCGCGCTCGAGACCTGGCTCTCGCAGCACGGCTACTCGATCCCGCCGGCGGTGCAGCCGACCATCGCCGCGTACGTCAACGAGGGCTTCGACTTCATCGCGCTGCGCCTCCTGCCCAACCAGGGCATCCAGGCGATGCAGCCGGTGCGCGTCATCAGCGACGGCGCCGACCCGACGTTGCCGCTGCGCATGGTGGCCGCCGGCATCGGCGCCAACGTGGGCATCGTGCTCTACGTGATCTCGGAGGGCCGCTACGAGGCCTCCAACTTCAACAACACGCAGGTCGACCTGAGCCAGCTCACGTGGAACAAGACCTCGAACAGCTCGAACTACGACCAGCTGATCCAGCAAGCGATGACGAGCGGCGACGGACGCAACTTCACCGTCGAGTTCGCAGGGCACCTCTTCGCCAACGACCCGAGCCTCAGCAACACGTCGTTCCGGCAGTCGTTCAAGAACATCTACTACCAGGGCGTGACGAGCTCGCA
Source organism: Polyangiaceae bacterium (assembly GCA_035470765.1). Taxonomy (GTDB): domain Bacteria; phylum Myxococcota_A; class Polyangia; order Polyangiales; family Polyangiaceae; genus DASXHD01. The sequence continues at coordinate 1,262 of DATIQP010000246.1, forward strand.
GAAGTGTCCGTACACCCAGGTCCACGGCGCCGACTTCCCGAGCGACGCGGGGGTATTCTTCGACGCCGGCGGCTCCGACGCGGCCGCCAACGACGCCGCGCTCGACGACGGGGGCGACGCGAGCGCTGACGCGGCCATCGCCGATAGCGGCGCGGACGCGGGCACGGGCGACGCGGGCACGCCGCCCACGCTGGCGGAGCCGTACGACAAGTGCGTCTTCGACGACCTGACCACCGCGACCGAGGGCATGAACCTCAACGATGTGTGGGTCACCCGCCTGCGCGCCAACCTCCAGGCGAGCGCGCTCTCGCAGGATCTCGGCGTCAAGGCCGCGGCGGATCAGACGCCGTACGACAACGTCCACCAGGTCACGGCCACGGGCGACGGCTGCGCCACGACCGACGCGAGCCCCGATCGCGGCGCCGTCGTGCTAGGTCTTGGCGTCATCGCCGCGGTATGGGCGGCGCGCCGCAGGAGACGCCAAGGTTGAGAAAACGCTCGCTCGGCAAGACGGGCCTCTACGTCTCGGAAATGGGGATCGGCACCTGGGGCCTGTCGGGCGACGCGTACGGCCCCGTCGACGAGAAGGACGCCGAGCGCGTCGTCAGGCGCTGCCTCGAGATGGGCATGACGCTCGTCGACACGGCCGACGCGTACGGCGCCGGCCGGATGGAGGCGCTCCTCGGCCGCATCCTCAAGACGCGCCGCGACGTCGTGGTCGTCACCAAGGGCGGCACCGATCGCACGACGGATCCGCCGCGCAAGCACTTCGACGCGGACTACCTGAAGGAGAGCGTCGGCCGGTCGCTCAAGCGGCTCGGGCGCGACCGCATCGACGTCTACCTGCTCCACAACCCGAGCATGGACGCGCTCGCGGCCGGCGACTGCGCCGCCACGATGGAGGCGATCAAGAAGAAGGGCGACGTCGCACACTGGGGCGTCTCCGCGGGGAGCGACGAGATCGCGCGCACCGCGATCGACAAGGGCGCCGAGGTCATCGAGATGGCCTACAGCCTGGTGCAGTGCGCCGAGCTGCACCGCATCGCCGGCGACGTGATGGTGAGCGGCGTGGGCGTGCTCGCGCGCTCGGTGCTCGACTACGGGCTGCTCTCCGGCGAGTGGGCCAAGGACCGCGAGTTCCCCGAGAGCGACCACCGCAGCGGGCGCTGGACCAAGCTCGAGCTCGAGCGCCGCACGGAGCAGCTCGAGGCGATGCGCTACCTCGTGAGGGGCGACGTGCGCACGCTGCGCGCGGCCGCCGTCCGCTTCGTCCTGGCCAACACGCTGGTCTCGAGCGCGGTGCTCGGGCCGCGCACGGTGGAGCAGGCCGAGCAGCTCGTGCGCGAGGTCGGCGGCGGCCCGCGCTACCTGCCCGACGAGGCCATCGTGTCCTTGCCGCGCGCGCTCTCCAAGGCAGGCATCGTGTCGTGATCGCGGACCGCGGCGCGGTGCTCGAGGAGCTGCTGCGAATCGCGGGGGAGGCCGCCGCGATCGTCCTGCGGGGCTACGCCGGCGAGATACGTGCAGAGTACAAGGCAGAAAACGACCCCGTCACCGCAGTCGACCGCGAGGCGAACGCGCTGATCTGCGATCGCCTCGGGCGCGCGTTCCCGGGCGTCCCCGTCGTGGCCGAGGAGAGCGATCCGGCGACGTTCAGCGCGCGCGACACCGCACCAGAGTGCTTCTTCGTGGACCCGCTCGACGGGACGCGCGAGTTCATTGCGCGCAACGGGGAGTTCGCGGTCATGATCGGCCTCGCGGTGGCCGGCCGCGCCGCGCTGGGGGTCGTCCACGCGCCGGCCCGCGGCCGCATCTTCGCAGGGGGCGAGGGCATCCGGGCGTTCGAGCAGGCGCCCGACGGATCGCGCCGAAGGCTCGCGCCCTCGCGCGTCACGTCCCCGTCGGAGGTGCGCGCCCTCGTCTCACGCTCGCGTGCGAGCGAGGAGACGTTCGCGCTGCTCGCCCGGCTCGGCGTGACCGTCGTCGAGAAGATGGGCGGCGCCGGCGTGAAGGCGATGGCGGTCGCGAGCGGAGAGGCCGACGTCTACCTGCACCTCGGGCACGCCGGCAAGCTCTGGGACGCGTGCGCGCCCGAGGCGATCGTGCGCGCCGCAGGCGCGAGCTACGGCGACGCCCTCGGACGGCCCGTCGACTATGCGCGCGGCCCGCTCGATCTCGCCGCAGGGGCGCTGGTGACGGCCACGCGCGAGCTCTCCGAGGCCTTCGTCGCCGCCGCTCGCGAGCCTTTGGAGTAGGATCGGCCCATGCGCGACCGCGCGGAGATCGTGATCATCGGCGCCGGGATCATGGGGCTGTCCATCGCCTACCACCTCGCGCGCGCCGGCACGACCGACGTCGTCGTCCTCGACAAGAGCTACCTCTGCGGCGGCGCGAGCGGGCGCAACGGCGGCGGCGTCCGCGCGCAGTTCTCGACCGAGGCGAACATCAGGCTCATGCAGGAGAGCATCCGCATGTGCCGCGACTTCGCCAGCGAGATGAAGATCAACGTGTGGTTCCGCCAGGGCGGCTACATCTTCCTGGTCCGCGACGAAGCGAAGCGGCGCGCGCTGGAGCAGAGCACCAAGGTGCAGAACGCGTGCGGGCTCGGCACGCGCATGCTGACGCCCGCGGAGGCTCGCAAGGTCGTGCCGGAGCTCGACACAGACGGCATCGTCGCCGCGGCCTACAACCCCGACGACGGCGTCGTCTTCCCGTGGCCGTTCGTCTGGGGCTTCGCGCAGGCCGCGCGCAAGCTCGGCGTCGAGGTCGAGACCTTCCGCGACGTCGTCGGCTTCGACGTCGTGGGCAAGCGCATCGACGCGGTGGTGACGCGCAAGCTGCGCCCGGACGGCAGCGCGGGTCCCGTCGAGCGCATCCGCACCCATCGCGTCGTCAACGCGGCGGGCGCGTGGTCACCCGAGATCGCCAGGCTGCTCGGCGTCGAGCTACCGAACAAGCCCCACCGCCACGAGATCTGCTCCACCGAGCCGCTCAAGCCGTGGCTCCGCCCGCTCGTCGCGGACCTCACCGACGGACTGTATTTCAGCCAGTCCACGCGAGGGGAGATCGTCGGCGGCGTCGGCCAGCACCGCGTCCCCGAGGGCCTCGACCAGAACAGCTCCTTCGCTTTCCTGGGGCTGTACGCGCGCTCGCTCGTGCGTGCCTGCCCCATCCTCGGCAACGTGAAGGTGCTGCGGCAGTGGGCGGGCTGCTACGACATCACGCCCGACCAGAACCCGATCGTGGGCGAGGTCGACGAGGTCGACGAGTTCCATCAAGCGTCGGGCTTCATGGGCCACGGCTTCATGATGGCGCCCGTCATGGGCAAGCTCATCGCCGCGTACGTCCGCGAAGGACGCGATCGCAAGCCGCTGCCCCTCTTCGAGCGCTGGAACCTGCGCCGCTTCAAGGAAGGGAAGCTGCTCAGCGAGGCCATGATCATCGGATGACGCACCTTTCCCCACATCGTCGTGTGACCGCCGGTTGACACTCGGGAGCCGGCCAAAGTAGCGTCTGCTGCGTGTTTTCAGGGGGGCGCCGCCGCTCGCCCGGCCAACGTGGCGGGCTTGGTGGCGCAGACCAGAGACGTCCCTCCTTCACGTTAGGACAAGGGGAGCAAGCCATGAAGACCGGTTCCACGTTTCGGCGCTCGCGCTCGTTCGCCCTGCGCATCCTGTTCGCCGCCACCGTCGCCTGCACCGCGTTGCCCATGGCGGCGTGCGCCGACGAGAACGATCCCGCAACGTGGGTCAAGCGGCTGGACGATCCAGCGCAGCGCACCCAGGCCATCAAGCGGCTCGATCAGTTCTACGAAGACTCGATGACCAACGCGGGCAAGAAGCACGACGACCCGCAGGTGAAGAAGGTGCTCGACGTCGTCGTCGAGCCGCTCACCAAGACGTACACGGCCGGCGGCCTCGACGACAAATCGCGCAAGGACCTCATCAAGGGGCTCTCGGACATGCGCGACCCGCGCGCGCAGCCAGCGTTCGCGAAGGCCTTCAGCGAGTACGAGCAGGGCAAGACCGACGACGACGTGAAGTTCGCCGCGGAGGCCGTCGGCGCGATGGCCAAGGCGGGGACGAAGTTCGACCAGCCCGTCATCGACGGCCTGTGGTCGTGCTTCACGAAGTACCAGCCCTCGAAGACCAACTCGATCCAGGGCACGCAAGGCCTCCACGACGCCGTGATCGCGGTGAAGGATCCCTCGTACGGCGACAAGGCCATCGTCGTGCTCAAGGCCCCCGTCCTCATCGACGACTCGCCGAGCTCGCAGGGCACCAAGAAGGTCAACGACCAGCTCGAGTTCTGGCAGACGACCGCCATCCAGGTCATCGGCGCGCTGAAGTACACCAAGGGCGCCAAGGCGCTGGTCAGCGTGCTCATGACCAAGAACAAGCTCGGCATCGCGGCGCTCGCGCAGGCCGCCCTGCTCAAGATGCCGAACGAGGCGGAGCCCATCCTCGCCGCCGCGCTGAACGGCAGCGACCCGGACCTCGCCCGGCTGCAGACCGACTGGGACAAGGACAAGGGCTACGTGCCCATCATCGCCAACGTGCTGGCGTACACGTCGCTCGACTCGGCCCGTGACGCGCTCCTGGCGTACATCCCGAGCGTCGACAACGACACCAACCGCGCGGCCATCGCGCAGTCGCTGATCTGGTTCCCCACCACGCCGAGGCTCGTCGAGACGTTCAAGGCGCTCTACGCCAAGCTCCCGCCCATCGCCACCAAGGGCGACAGCGACACCGGCAGCGAGCGCGCGGGCCTCTTGCAGGTCACGAGCGAGTTCTTCGACCCGGGCCTTCTCACCTGGACGCTCGCCGAGTCCGCGGGCGCCAAGGGGACCAACATGCTGAGCGCCAAGGTCGGCGCCATCCAGTCGGCGGTGAAGCTGATGGAGCCCGAGACCAAGAAGAACGTCGAGGACGCCATCGGCAACCTCGAGAAGAGCGGCCTGTCGGCGAAGGAGAAGGAGGCGGTCGTCACCAACGTGCGCGGAGTCTTCAAGTACGCCGCCGAGGCCGTCGACAAGTGCAACAAGGACGCCTCCTGCTACCTGACCGTGGTCCAGGAGCCGATCGCCGGCACCGCCAACGCGAACTGGAAGTCGATCAAGGCCGCGCACATGTGCGGCGTGCTCGGCAACGAGCAGACGCGCAAGCAGCTCATCGCCAACATGGGCAAGATCACCAACCCCGGCGCCCGCCTCGCCGCGGCCGTCGCCATCAACCACCTCGCGCCCAAGGGCGACAAGGCCGACGCCGACGCGCTCGACAAGATCGTCGAGGGCGACAACGCCCGAAAGGACACCGAGGCGCTCAAGGGAGACGATGCGCTCGTGAAGGTCGCGCAGATGCTCCGGGCGCGCGCCAGCCAGTGAAGTAGATGCTCCGAATCGAGGTCGAAACCGGACATCGGCGCGGCGAAAAGCTCGAGTCGAGCGCGGAGGTCATCCGCATCGGCCGCGCCGACGGTAACGACCTCCTGCTCCCCGACGGGCACGTCTCGGGGGATCACGCGCGCATCGAGGTCGCGGGGGAGCGTGTCCTGCTCCGCGACCTCAAATCGACCAACGGCACGGCGATCCTCCGCAAGGGCGAGAGGATCGCCGTCGAGCCGGACGCCCCCGCGCCGCTCGTGAGCGGCGACGTCATCGAGCTGGGGCACGGCGGCCAGGGCGTGCGCCTGGCGGTGGCGTTCGGCGAGCAAGAGCAGGAGCAGGAGCAGGAGGCCCGCGTGCTCGCCATGCGGAGCATCGACGACATCGTCCCAGCGACGAGCAAGGTCGAGCAGGACACGGGCCGGCTGCGCGCGCTCTACGAGGCGCAGAAGCGCATCGGCGGCGCGGAGGACCTCTCCGACGTGCTCACCGCGATCGCCGACGCGGTGCTGGTGCTCGTGCCGCGCGCGACGCACGTCACGATGATCCTGCGCGACGACGACGAGGAGGGGCGCGCAGCCGGCGTCTCCGGCTACGTCCCCGTCTTGACCCGCGTGCGCGGCCAGCCCACTCCCGCGGGGCCGATCCCGATCACGCGCAGCGTCTTCCGCAAGGTGGTGACCGAGCGCGCCGCGGTCGTCGCGGCCGACGCGCCGCAGGAGGTCGCGCAGACCGAGTCGCTCATGGGGGCGAGCATCCGCTCGACGATGGCCGTGCCGCTCTGGAAGCGCGACGAGATCCTCGGCGTGCTCCAGCTCGACAACCGCGAGAGCGCGGGCGTCTTCACCGCCGCGGATCTGGAGCTCATCGCCGTCCTCGCCCACCACGCTTCCCTCGCCGTCGCCAACGCGCGGCTCGTCAAGCGCCTGCGGGCGGCCGAGGAGCGTCTGCGCAAGGAGAACCAGTTTCTCAAAGGCCGCGAGCAGGAGCGGCGCACGGGCGGCCGCGCCGCCAAGCAGGAGATCGTCGGCTCGTCGTCCGCGATGCGCGCGCTGCTCGGCCAGCTCGACAAGGTCACCGACACGCGCGTCACCGTGCTCATCGAGGGGGAGACCGGCGTCGGCAAGGAGCTAGTCGCCGCCGCGGTGCACTACCGGTCCAAGCGCAAGGACAAGCTCTTCGTCAGCCAGAACTGCGCGGCGATGCCCGAGAACTTGCTCGAGAGCGAGCTGTTCGGCCACAAGAAGGGCTCGTTCACGGGCGCCCACGAGGACAAGAAGGGCCTGTTCGAGATCGCCGACGGCGGGACGCTCTTCCTCGACGAAGTCACCGAGATGCCGCTGTCGCTCCAGTCGAAGCTGCTTCGCGCGCTGCAGGAGGGCGAGATCCGCGCCATCGGCGCGACCGCGGAGAAGAAGGTCGACGTGCGCATCGTCGCCGCGACCAACCGCAACCTCGAGAAGGAGGTCGCCGAGGGCCGCTTCCGTGAGGACCTTTACTATCGGCTCAAGGTGTTCCCCTTGCGCGTGCCGCCCCTGCGCGAGCGCCGCGAGGACATCCCGCTGCTCGCGAACTATTTCTTGGCGCGCTTCACGCAGGAGCTCGGCAAGGCCGCCGGCGGCTACTCGCAGCAGGCGATGGAGCTGCTCCAGAGCTACGACTGGCCGGGCAACGTTCGCGAGCTCCAGAACGAGGTGCAGCGGCTCGTCATCCAGATCGATCCGGGCGGCTTCGTGACGCCGGAGCTGCTCTCGCCGCGCGTGCGCCAGGTCGAAGGGATGCTCGACCGCGTGAAGCCGACGAAGGGCACGCTGAAGGAGATGGTCGAGCAGGTCGAGCGGTGGCTGCTCATCGAGGCGCTGCGCGAGCACCAGAACAACAAGACCGCGGCGGCGAAGTCGCTGGGGATCACGCGCGAGGGGTTGCACAAGAAGCTGCGGGCCTACGGGTTGTAGGGGAGGGAGGGGCTCCCCTCCGCCGTGCTCCGGCTCGTCCTCGCTCGTGCTCGGCGCTGTGGGTGACGCGATGAGACTGGGCGCCTGCGCGCGAGCTTGCGGGCGAGCCGTGCGCGCGGCGGGTCCCCTCTCGGTGCCGGCCCCGCGCGAACCGCGTTCACGCTCGCCGCCACCGAGGGGACGAGGTGTCGGGGAGACGCGAGTCGTGAGCGCGGGGAAGAGGAACGCGTGGGGGGCCGCTCGCCGCTGAGGCCTTCGCCGCTGTGGTGCTCTTTCACGAAGCCGGAGCGGCGCGAGGGAGCGTCGTTGCGAAGGTGCATGCTGAGAGGCCAAGAAAATCGCGCCAGCCAAGCCGGCTTAGATGAGGGGGCGTGAAGGCTGTCACGATTTTCTCGGCGTGGGGGAGCATGCACCTTCGCAACGACGCTCCCTCGCTCTTTCTCCTCACCACCTTCGCTCGGCGCATGAGGATGGCGCCGACCAAGAGCGAGGCGCTCTTGTGGCAGCAGCTTCGCGGGCGCAAGCTCGGGGCTCGCTTTCGCCGGCAGGCGGTGCTCGGCGGGTGCATCGTCGACTTCTACGCGCCTTGCGAGAGGCTGGTCGTCGAGGTGGACGGCGCGGTGCACCGGACGCCAGAGGCGCGGGTGCACGACGCGCGGAGGCAGGCTTGGCTCGAGCTTGCGTTCGGGGTGCGGTTCGTGCGGGTGGACGCGGAGCTGGTCGAGCGGGACGTGCTCGCGGCGGTGGCGCGGGTGAGGGAGGCGCTGGGGTGAGCGCGGAGGATGTTCTCCGGCCGCGACGCCAGGGGCGTCCGGCTCGCGGGCACCTGTCGCGGTCATTCCTCGAGGTGATCGCGCCACCGTCTAACGACGCGCGCCCCACGGACACCCCTTCCCCTCGGCGGCGGCGCGGGTGCACGACGCGCGGAGGCAGGCTTGGCTCGAGCTTGCGT
>DATIQP010000247.1:0-5630 GCA_035470765.1 Polyangiaceae bacterium
GTCTCCCTCGAACGGCGCGGTGCGCGGACGGGGCGCGTCCTTGCGATGCACGCGCAGCCACACCGACTCGAGCGCGAGCCAGCGATCGCGCATGCCCGAGAGCAGCGACGCGAGATCGGGGCCGACGGCGCGGCGCGGCGCCGGGTGGACGGCGAACGTGTCGCCCGTCGCGCGGATTCGCGCCGAGAAGCCGGCGAGCAGGTGGTCGGCCGGATCGAGCCAGGCGTTGCGCGCGCCGGGCGCGCCGGACGCGATCCACTCGCCCGCGGTCGCTTCGGGCGCCGGCTCGATGTCCAGGGACAGCCCTTCGTGCTCGAGCGCTCTCTCGAGCTCGCCGAGGGTTTGGTCCGCGTCGACGTGGACGAGCAGGCTGTCGCGATCGAGCGTGATCCACGCGCCGCGGCTCATGGTGACGCCTCGAAGGGCGAGGGGAACGCGTCGGGCACGAACGGGTTGGGCGCGATGGGCGGGAGCAAGGCTCCGGGGTTGAGCACGCCGTGCGGGTCGAAGGCGCGCTTGAGCGCGCGCTGGAGCGCCATGCCGTGACCGATCTCCTCCCCGAGGCGCGGCGCCTTCGAGCGGCCGATGCCGTGGTGGTGCGCCAGCGTGCCGCCGGCCGCGAGCGCCGCCGCGAGACCGTCGCGCCAGATCTCGTCGTAGCGAGCCTCGCACGCCTCGTCCCACGTCCCCGCGCCGGGCTTGGCCACGCCCGCGAACGAGAAGTAGATGCAGCAGCCGTCCGGGTAGGCGTGGCTGAGGTGCGCCATGACGAACGCGCGCGACCCGATCGCGCGCCGGACGCCGTCGTAGAGCGCGCCGAGCCTCGACCACGTGGCGGCGACCTCCATCGTGTCGACGAACAGGCCTTGCGCGAGCAGCGGCGCTTGGCGGTAGCTGATCGAGTAGCGGTGCAGCAGCCATTTGCGCGCCGGAGCCTCGCCCTCGGACGTGCCGCCGCCGCGCGCGGCGATGCCCGAGGCCCTGGCGACATCGGCGAAGACGCGCTCGTCGTGACCGTCGAAGATGCACACCAGCAGCGAGCCGCCGAAGGCCGCGCTCGCCGCCTGCGACTCGAGCAGCTCACCGAGCAGCTTCGGGCGCTTGAGCAGCGATCGCAACGCCGCCTGCCCGCGGCCCGGGGCGCGGCCACCTTTTCCCGGCTGGCGCACGCTGCCGCGGCGCGCGAGCATGGCGTCGAACGGATCGTACAGGCGCAGGACCGCGGGCCGTAGCCCCGCCTGGAACATCTCGCGCATCGCCTCCCAGCCGGCCCGCACGGAGGGGAAGCTCCACGACGCGAAGCCGCGCACCGTCGGCGCGCGGTGCAGGCGGAGCTTCGCCGCAGTGACGATGGCGAGCGTACCCTCGCTGCCCACGATGGCGGGCACGAGGCTGGGGCCGTTCGGCCGGTGCACCAGCCGCGCGACGTCGCCGCGACCGGTGACGCACTCGAGCGACACCACCATGTCCTCGATCTTGCCGTAGAGGCCCGACGCCTGCCCGGCGCTGCGCGCGGCGACCCAGCCGCCGACGGTGCTGCACAGGATTGACGACGGGAAGTGGCCGAGGGAAAGCCCGCGGCGGTTGAGCCATTCCTCGAAAGGCAGGCCCATGGAGCCGGCCTCGACCGTCACCGTGGGCCGCTCGGCGTCGAGCGCGCGCACGGCGGCCATGCGTTTCAGATCGACCACGAGCGAATCGGGCGTGGGCAGGACGCCGGCGCACACGCCGCTCCCGGCGCCGAACGGGACCAGCGTGACCTGGTGGGAGATCGCCCAGCGGACGAGGGTCGCCACCTGCTCGGTCGACGTGGGCCACGCGATGGCGCCGGGGGCGTGGGCGGCGACGTGCCCCGCCCGCACCGCCATGTGATGGCGGGGAAAGAGGTCGCGCGCGTAGCTGACGCGGTCCGCGTCGTCGCTCCGCCAGGCAATTTTTGCCGAAGAGAGCTCGTCGAGAGCCTTGGTCAGCGCCGGAGACGCCATGCGTTCGTGACGGTAGCCGGAAACCAAAACGGGCGCTCGCTCGTCTTACCAACCACACGCGCCCACCTAAAATGTCCCAAGCCGGTGCAGCGCGGCCTCCTTTCGGGGTATGCTCGGGAACTCTGGTTTTCTGCGGTCACCCTTTTTGAACAGTGGAACGAGGGGCTCATGACGATGTCGAGCGGTGAAGAGCATCTGCCGAAGCCCGGGGACGTCCTGGCCGGCAAATACCGCATCGAGCGCATCATCGGGAAGGGCGGCATGGGCGCGGTGCTCTCGGCGCACCACGAGATGCTGGGGCAGCGCGTCGCCATCAAGTTCTTGCTCGGCGAGATCGCGCAGAACCCCGAGGCGGTCGCGCGGTTCAACAACGAAGCCCGCAACGCCTTCAAGATCCAGAGCGAGCACGTCTGCCGGGTCATGGACGTCGGCGTCGAGCACGGCATGCCGTTCATGGTCATGGAGTTCCTCGAGGGCGGCGATCTCTCGCAGCTGCTCGAGCAGCGCGGCGCGCTCCCGGTCGAGGAAGCTGTCGACTACGTGCTGCAGGGCCTGGAGGCGATCGCCCAGGCGCACGCGCTCGGCATCGTCCACCGCGACCTGAAGCCCGCGAATCTCTTCCTCCATCGCCGCCAGGACGGCTCGCAGATCGTCAAGGTGCTCGACTTCGGCATCGCCAAGGCGAACAACCCGCTCGGCGAGGCGAGCGGAGGCCATGGCCTGACGTCGACCAAGTCGATGCTCGGCTCGCCGCTCTACATGTCGCCCGAGCAGCTCCGCTCGGCCAAGAACGTCGACGCCCGCGCCGACATCTGGGCGCTCGGCGTCATCCTCTACGAGCTTCTCACCGGGACGGTGCCCTTCAACGGCGAGACCCTCGGCGAGCTCTTCATCGCCATCCTCGAGCAGCCCCCGCCGCCGGTCTCGCACCGGCGCGCGGACGTACCGCAGGTGCTCAGCGACGCGGTCATGCGCTGCCTCTCTCGGCCGATCGAGCAGCGCTTCGCCAACGTCGCCGAGCTCGCGCACGCGCTCGCGCCGTGCGCGCCCGCGCGGAGCGCCGTCTCCGTGGACCGCGTAGCGCAGGCGCTCGGGCTCCCGAAGCCTCAGGTCAGCATGACGGATGGAGGCGGGCCGAGGGTGTCGTACCCCGGCGTTCCCGGCCAGTACCCTCCGCAGCTCTCGTCGTCGCAGAGCGGCCCGCAGCCACAGCAGTTCTCGTCGTCCCACAGCGGGGTCCATCAGTTCTCGCCGCAAGGGGGCACGCAGCTGCTCGGGGCATCGTCGACCAACTCGACCTGGGGCAACACCGCGGGCGGCCAGCCGCCGAAGAGCAAGACCGGCCTCATCGTGGGCGGCGCGCTCGCGGCCGTCTTTCTGCTCGGGGCGGTGGGTGCCGGCGGCGTGTTCGTGCTGAAACACCGGGCGGCTGCAGCCGTCGAGCCGGTGATCCCGGCTACCGCCGCCGAGCTGCCGAAGACCGACCCGCCCAAGACCGACCCGCCCAAGACCGATCCCACGGCGCAGCAAGCCGCGCCGACCGCCACGGCGGCGACCTCGACCTCCGCCGCCGCCGCTTCCGCGACCACCAAGCCCGCTGCGACCGCGGCCGCGACCGGCCACCACGCGAGCGGGACGCACGCCACGACCACGGCAGCCGCGACGACGACTGCAGCGACGACGGCCGCCCACGCTCAACCCCCGGCGACCGCCTTCAATCCTCTGGGCGTCGACCGGCGCTGAGGCGCGCGGCGTTCTGGACGGCGGAGGGCGTGCTGAGGTACTTCATCGGCATGCAGCCGAGCCGGACTTGCAGCTTCCTGAATGCCCTCACGACCGTCCTGACGATCGTCGCCTTCCTTGCAGCGCAGCTGCCGAGGCCTGTCTTCGCTCAGAGCTCGGCTCAGGCCGAGCTGCTCTTCAAGGAGGGCAAGCAGCTGCTGGCGGACAAGCAGTACGGCCCGGCGTGCCAGCGGCTGGCCGCTTCCCAAAAGATCGATCCATCCGCCAACACTCAGCTGCTGCTCGGGCTGTGTTACGGAGCGCTCGGAAAGACGGCGAGCGCCTACAACGCCTACCTCGACGCTTCGTCCGGGTTGCCGAAGGGGAGCGACGCCCAGAAGTACGCGGCGGACGAGGCGCACAAGCTCGAGGCCAAGCTCGTGAAGGTGCGCGTGGCGATGGCGCTCGTGCCGAAGGACGTCGCGATCACGTTCGACGACGAGAAGCCGCGCGACAAGGACTTCGTCGGCATCGACATCGCGCTCGATCCGGGCGACCACACCGTGACGATCACTGCGTCGGGCAAGCACGACTACTCGCAGCACTTCAAGCTCGGCGCGGACAACTCGCCGCTCACCCTGCAGGTCTCGATGACCGACAAGACCCAGGCCGAGATCGACGCCGAGAACAAGGCGAAGCAAGGCCCGGCGCCCGCCGGACCGGTCGTCGTCGAGAAACCGGAGACGCACTGGTCGACGGTCAAGACCCTGGGCCTCGTCGGCATCCTGGTCGGCGGTGGAGCTCTCGCCGCGGCCGCCGTCATGCAAATCCTGGCGCTCGTCTTTCAGTCGAACGCCACCACGCTCCAATCTCGCGCCAGCGGCGCGGGCGCCACCTGCACGCTCGCGACCGGCGGAAACCCCAGCGGCAACGCCGATTGCGCCAACGCGATCAGCTACCACCAGCAAGCGCTGGGCACCCAGACGGGCGCCATCGCCGTCGGTATCGCCGGCGGCGTCATCGGGATCACGGGCCTCGTCATGTTCCTCGTCGGCGGAAACACGACGACGAACGGCAAGGGGGAAGAGCCCAAGGCGAGCCTGCGCGTAACGCCGCTGCTCGCGCCGAACCTGGCCGGCGTCGGTCTGAGCGGCACGTTCTGACGCTGGCTCGGCTTGCGCAAACAACCGGGGCGGCCTAAACCACCGGCCGCATGTCCAGCGGCGGTAACCCGGAGAAGAAGCTGCTCGAAGCGCTGCGCCACGGCACCCTCGTCGTCGACGGCGCGATGGGCTCGCAGCTCTACGAGCGCGGCGTGCTGTACTCGGTGTGCTTCGAGGAGCTGAACACCTCGCGCCCCGAGCTCGTCCGCAAGATCCACGAGGATTACATCCGCGCCGGCGCGCAGCTCATCGAGACGAACACCTTCGGCGCCAATGCCATGCGCCTCGAGAAGCACGGGCTGCAGTCGCGCGTGAAGGAGCTGAACCTCGCCGCCGTCCGCGTGGCGCGCGAGGCCGCCGGGGCGAAAGCCTACGTCGGCGGCGCGATCGGCCCCAGCGGCTACTTCCTCGGCGAGGCGCTCGACGTCGACCTGCGACGCGTGGGCGACGCGCTGCTCGAGCAGGCCGAAGCGCTCGTCGAGGCCGGCGTCGACGTGCTGATGATCGAGACGATGCGGCAGAGCGTGGAGCTCCGCGTCGCGATCGAGGCCGCGCGCAAGGCTTCCGGCGGGCGCGTCCCCATCGTCGCCGAGGTGAGCGTGGACGAGGCCGGCCGCCTCGCCGACGGCAAGACCTCGGGCGACATCGGCAAGATGATGATCGACTGGGGCGCGGACGTCATCGGCATCAACTGCTCCGAGGGCCCGATGGGCGTCCTCTCGGCGGTCGAGCCGATGCTCGCGCTCGGTGTGCCCGTGAG
>DATIQP010000248.1:0-4102 GCA_035470765.1 Polyangiaceae bacterium
GCAAGAGATCGACACGCTGATGCCGCACGATCTCATCAACGCGAAGCCCGTCAGCGCCGTCGTCAAGGAGTACTTCGGCAGCTCGCAGCTCTCGCAGTTCATGGACCAGACCAACCCGCTCTCCGAGGTCACGCACAAGCGTCGTCTCTCGGCGCTCGGGCCCGGCGGCCTCACCCGCGAGCGCGCCGGCTTCGAGGTGCGCGACGTGCACCCGACGCACTACGGCCGCATCTGCCCGATCGAGACGCCTGAAGGTCCGAACATCGGCCTCATCGCCTCGCTGTCGACCTACGCGCGCGTCAACGAGTTCGGCTTCGTCGAGACGCCGTACCGCCGGCTCGCCGAAGGCGGCCGCGTCACCGACGACGTGGCGTGGTTCTCGGCCCTCGAAGAAGAGGGCAAGTACATCGGCATGGCGACCGCGTCGATCGACGAGAAGGGCAAGTTCCGCGACCCGCTGGTCTCGGCCCGCCTCAACGGCGACTTCCACATGGTCACGCCCGACATGGTCCAGCTGATGGACGTCGCGCCGAACCAGATGGTGTCCGTCGCCGCCGCGCTCGTTCCGTTCCTCGAGCACGACGACGCAAACCGCGCGCTCATGGGCGCCAACATGCAGCGCCAGGCCGTGCCGCTCATCGGCACGCACGCGCCGTACGTCGGCACCGGCATGGAAGGCAAGCTCGCCCGCGACAGCGGCGTGTGCATCCTCGCCCGCCGTGACGGCACGATCGAGAGCGTCGACGCGACGCGCATCGTCGTCCGCCCCGACGGCGACAAGCCGGATCTGCCCGACATCTACCCGCTCCTCAAGTTCCAGCGGAGCAACCAGTCGACTTGCTACAACCAGAAGCCGATCGTGCGCGCTGGTGAGCACGTCCGCGCGGGCGAGGTCCTCGCGGACGGCCCGTCGACCGACATGGGCGAGCTCGCGCTGGGCCAGAACGTGCTCGTCGCGTTCATGCCGTGGCAGGGCTACAACTTCGAGGACTCGATCCTCGTCAGCGAGCGCATCGCGAAGGACGACGTCTTCACCTCGATCCACATCGAGGAGTTCGAGTGCTTCGCGCGCGACACGAAGCTCGGCAAGGAAGAGGTCACCCGCGACATCCCGAACGTCGGCGAAGAGGCCCTCAAGGACCTCGACGAGAGCGGCATCGTCCGCATCGGCGCCGAGGTCAAACCGGGCGACATCCTGGTCGGCAAGATCACGCCGAAGGGCGAGACGCAGCTCTCTCCGGAAGAGAAGCTGCTCCGCGCCATCTTCGGCGAGAAGGCCGGCGACGTCCGTGACAGCTCGCTGCGCGTCCCCCCGGGCGTCAGCGGCATCGTCATCAACGCCCGCGTGTTCTCGCGCCGCAACACCGACAAGGACGAGCGCGCGAAGGACATCGAGGACCACGAGCGCATGCGCCTCGAGAAGATGCGCGACGAGGAGATCGCCATCCTCCGCGACAGCTTCTTCCGCAGCGTGAAGAAGTCCTTCCTCAAGGCCAAGCGCGAGACCACCGGCAAGCTCGTCGACGACAAGGGCAAGGTCCTCCTCGCCAAAGGCGTCGAGCTGA
Source organism: Polyangiaceae bacterium (assembly GCA_035470765.1). Classification (GTDB taxonomy): domain Bacteria; phylum Myxococcota_A; class Polyangia; order Polyangiales; family Polyangiaceae; genus DASXHD01. Next base: position 1,566 of record DATIQP010000248.1, read on the forward strand.
CCGACGACCTCCTCGATCAGGTGCCGCGCAAGTACTGGCACGAGCTGCCCGTCGAGGGCGGCGAGGAAGTCGCCCACAAGCTCGCCGAGCTCGAAGAGGTCGTCCGCGCGCGCGAAGAGCACTTCCGCGACAAGATCGACCGCCTGAGCAAGGGCGACGAGCTGCAGCCCGGCGTCATCAAGATGGTGAAGGTCTACATCGCCATCAAGCGCAAGCTGCAGGTCGGCGACAAGATGGCCGGCCGTCACGGCAACAAGGGCGTCATCTCCCGCATCCTCGCGGAAGAGGACATGCCCTACCTGCAGGACGGAACGCCCGTCGACATCGTGCTCAATCCGCTCGGCGTGCCGAGCCGCATGAACGTCGGGCAGATCCTCGAGACCCACCTCGGCTGGGGCGCGCGCGTTCTAGGCGCTCAGCTGAAGTACATGCTCGAGGCCAAGTTCGGCACCGAGCAGATCAAGGCGCACATCGTCAAGATCTACGACGGCGATCCGGAGATCGCGAAGTGGACGCAGAAGCTCAGCGACGAGGAGGCCAAGCAGGTCGCCGCGAAGCTCCGCCGAGGCATCCACTACGCCAGCCCCGTGTTCGACGGCGCGCAGGAGAAGGCAATCAAGAACACGCTGTCACTCGCCGGTCTCCCGACCAGCGGGCAGGCGGTGCTCTTCGACGGCCGCACCGGCGAGGCCTTCGACCAGGAGGTGACGGTGGGCGTGATGTACATGCTCAAGCTCCACCACCTCGTCGACGACAAGATCCACGCCCGCTCGATCGGCCCGTACTCGCTCGTCACCCAGCAGCCGCTGGGCGGCAAGGCGCAGTTCGGCGGTCAGCGCCTCGGCGAGATGGAAGTGTGGGCGATGGAAGCGTACGGCACCGCGTACGCCCTCCAGGAGTTCCTCACGGTCAAGAGCGACGACGTCATGGGCCGCACGCGCATGTACGAGTCGATCGTCAAGGGCGAGTACACGCTGGAGCCGGGTCTGCCCGAGAGCTTCAACGTGCTCATCAAGGAGCTTCAGGCTCTGTGTTTGAACGTCGAGCTGGTCGAGCCGGGCGCGGCGCGCGATCAGGCAGCGGAAGAATAAAGAGAGGCAAGACAGATGCGCGATATTTTCAGCTTCTTCGAGAAACCGAAGGACCCTCTCAGCTTCAGCGCGATGCGCATTTCGCTCGCCTCTCCGGAGAAGATCCGCGAGTGGTCGCACGGCGAGGTCAAAAAGCCGGAGACCATCAACTACCGCACGTTCAAGCCGGAGCGTGACGGCCTGTTCTGCGCCAAGATCTTCGGCCCGGTGAAGGACTACGAGTGCAACTGCGGCAAGTACAAGCGCATGAAGCACCGTGGCATCGTCTGCGAGAAGTGCGGCGTGGAGGTCATCCAGAGCAAGGTGCGCCGCGAGCGCCTGGGCCACATCAACCTGGCCACCCCCGTCGCGCACATCTGGTTCCTCAAGAGCCTGCCGAGCCGCATCGGCGCCATCCTCGACGTCACCCTGAAGGACCTCGAGAAGGTGCTCTACTGCGAGGCGTACGTCGTCATCGACCCGAAGGAGACCGCTCTCTCTCGCGGTGAGCTCCTGAGCGAGGAGCGCTACGCGCAGCTCCTCGACGAGTACGGCGACGACAAGTTCACCGCCGGCATGGGCGGCGAGGCCGTGCTCGAGATGCTCAAGCACGTCGACGTCCACCAGATGTGCGAGTCGCTGCGCGGCGAGATGCGCACCGCGACGAGCGAAGCGAAGCGCAAGAAGATCGTCAAGCGCTTGAAGGTCACCGAAGCGTTCCGCGAGAGCGGCAATCGCCCGGAGTGGATGATGCTGACGGTGATCCCGGTCCTTCCGCCGGATCTCCGCCCGCTCGTCCCGCTCGACGGCGGCCGTTTCGCCACCAGCGATCTCAACGATCTCTACCGCCGCGTCATCAACCGCAACAACCGCCTCAAGCGCCTGCTCGAGCTCAACGCTCCGGAGATCATCATCCGGAACGAGCGCCGCATGCTCCAGGAGGCGGTCGACGCGCTGTTCGACAACGGCCGTCGCGGCAAGACGATCACCGGCCCGAACAAGCGCCCGCTCAAGTCGCTCAGCGACATGCTCAAGGGCAAGCAGGGCCGCTTCCGCCAGAACCTGCTCGGCAAGCGCGTCGACTACTCCGGCCGCTCCGTCATCGTCGTCGGCCCGAGCCTGCGCCTGCACCAGTGCGGCTTGCCGATCAAGATGGCGCTCGAGCTGTTCAAGCCGTTCATCTACAACAAGCTGGAAGAGCGCGGCTTCGTCAACACCATCAAGTCTGCCAAGAAGATGGTCGAGAAGGAGCGCCCCGAGGTCTTCGAGATCCTCGAGGAGTGCGTCAGCGAGCACCCGGTTCTGTTGAACCGCGCGCCGACGCTCCACCGCCTCGGCATCCAGGCCTTCGAGCCCGTCCTCATCGAGGGCAAGGCCATCCAGCTGCACCCGCTCGTCTGCGCGGCGTTCAACGCCGACTTCGACGGCGACCAGATGGCGGTCCACGTGCCGCTCTCGACCGAGGCG
>DATIQP010000249.1:0-3872 GCA_035470765.1 Polyangiaceae bacterium
GGCGACGCCTACAGCGACAACGTCGAGCGCTTCGCGTTCCTCTCGCGCGGCGCCCTCGAGGCCAGCAAGGCGCTCGGGTTCTTCCCGGACGTGATCCACGCCAACGACTGGCAGACGGCGCTCGTCCCTTTCTACGTCGACACGGTCGAGTGGGGGAAGCCGCTCCACCACGCGGCCACCGTCTACACGATCCACAACCTGGCCTACCAGGGCGTCACCGACGGCGGCGCGATGTTCATCACCGGGCTCGGCCAGGAGCACTACAACGCCGACGAGCTCGAGCACTTCGGCGCGCTCAACCTCACCAAGGGCGCGCTCAAGCGGAGCACGGTGATCTCCACCGTGAGCCCCGCGTATGCACGCGAGGTCCAGACGCCCGAGCTCGGCTGCGGCCTCGACGGCATCTTGCGCGCTCGCAGCGGCGATCTGTTCGGCATCCTCAACGGCATCGACGTCTCGAGCTGGGACCCCGCCACCGATCGGCACCTGCCCGCCAACTTCCACCACGGCGACATGACTGGAAAGCGCGCGTGCAAGAAGGCGCTGCAAGAGGAGGCCGGCCTCGCGCGCGCGAAGGTCCCGGTCTTCGCGGCGATCGGGCGGCTCACCGCGCAGAAGGGCTTCGACGTGCTCGCGAGCTGCATGGACCGCGTCCTCGACTGGAACGTCCAGCTCGTGCTGCTGGGGACGGGGGACGCCGAAGCCCAGCGCCAGTTCGCGGAGCTCTCGGCGCGACACGCCGGCAAGTTCAGGGCGTGGATCGGCTTCGACGACGGCCTCGCGCACCGCATCGAGGCGGGGGCCGATTTCTTCGTCATGCCCTCGCGCTTCGAGCCTTGCGGCCTCAACCAGATGTACAGCCTCCGGTACGGCACGCTGCCCATCGTTCGCGGGACCGGCGGCCTCCGCGACACCGTTCAGAGCTACCGCGAGGACACCGGTGACGGCACTGGCTTCGTCTTCGACGATCTCTCGCCCGACGCCCTCGCCAACACCATGGGCTGGGCGCTGTCGACCTACTACCAGCGGAAGCCTCACGTGCGCGCGATGCGCGAGCGCGCCATGACGCAGGACTTCTCGTGGGCGGCGGCGGCGTCGGAGTACGAGCGGCTCTACGAGGGGGCGGCGAGGCGCCGGCGCGGGAGGTAGGTCATCCCGCTCGCCGATACGTGTGGGTGCCCGCGGGTCCGGGGATCCACCCGGCGTCTTCCGGCACGGCTTCGTGCGTGCCGACGACGAGGACGCCGAACGGCGCGGTACGTTGCGCGATGCGCGCGGCGAGCGCGCGCTGCGTCGCCTCGTCGAAGTAGTTGAAGATCATGTACCGACAAAGCACCAGGTGCAGCGGCCCCGCGGGCATCTGCTCGCGCACGTCCTCGCGCCGGAAGTCGATCCCCTCCCTCATCGAAGGACGCACGCACCACAGCGGGCCGGAGCGCTCGAAGGCCGCTTCGCGCCACGCGGAAGGCAGCTCGCGCAGGCTGCCCTGCTCGTAGCACCCGCGTTGCGCGCGGGCGAGCACGTCCTCGTCGACGTCTGTCGCGACGACACGCAGCGTCAACGATGGGAAGCGCGCGCCGACGTCGAGACGCCAGAGCATCGAGAGCGTGTACGCCTCTTCGCCGGACGCGCAGCCGAGGCTCCAAGCGCGCAGCTCGCCCGCGCCCTCCTGGGTCACGGCGCGTGCGACGTCGGGGAGGACGTCCTGGCGAAGGCGATCGAAGACGCCGGCGTCTCGATAGAACCGCGAGATCGTGATCGGGCACATGGAGTCGAGCACCCGCCACTCGTCGCTCTGTCGCTCGAGGAGCGCTCGATAGGCCTGCACGTCGGCGAGCCCGAGCTCGGCCACGCGGCGAGCCACGCGCTTGCACACCGTCCGCCGGACCCTGCGATAGCCTTCCCAGCGCAGGTTCATGCGCGGAAGCGCCCACTGCAAGAAGGCGACGCACTCGGCATCCGTCATGGCTTCGATCCCATTTCCCAGCTGCGCCAGGGCTGCGCGCTCGCGCACCGCTTGCGGTTTCGCTCGGCACCGCCTGCCGGAAAACCGCGCACGGCGCGGCCGCGGCATGCGCGAAGCAAGCGGATAAGGCGTGGGTGAAGCGCTGCAATCCTGGCTCGTCACGCTGCTGCAAACCCTGGTCCTCTTCGCGCCGCTGCTCGTGTCGGCGGCGCTGTCGGGCGTCGTCCTCCGCCTCGACCTGTTCGCCGCGCTCAAGGCGCCCGTCGACGCCGGGCGGACGGTGCGCGGGCGCCGCCTGTTCGGCGACAACAAGACGTGGCGCGGCTTCGCGGTCGCGGTCGCGGGCTCCGTGATCGCGGTGGCGATCCAGCGGCTGCTCCCGCTGCCCCGGTGGGTGTGCGTGGTCGACTATCGGGCGATCAACCCCGCCGCGTTCGGCGCCGCGATGGGCCTGGGCGCGATGCTCGGCGAGCTGCCGAACTCCTTCGTCAAGAGGCAGCTCGGTGTCCCGCCCGGCAAGACGGCGCGCGGCCCTCGTCGGTTCGCGTTCTACCTCTGGGACCAGCTCGATCTGCTCACGGGCGCGTGGCCCCTGCTGTCGGCCTGGGTTCGCCCCTCGCCCAGGCTCGTCGCGGCGAGCGTCGTCCTCGCGCTCCTGCTCCATCCGCTCGTCGCCCTCGTCGGCTTCGTCATCCACGCACGCGACAGCGCTCGCTAGGACCCTTTACGGCGGCCTCTCGACCGTGGGATGACAGCGCCGTGCACGATCGACGCAAGCGCGGCCCTACCCGGCCGCAGATGCCGCCGCAAGCCCCTCGCCCCGCGGACGGCGCCGAGGTGACCTACGGACTGCGCGCGGGGCTCGCGCTCATCGCCGCGCGACCGGGGGACGTGCTCCGGGTGGCGTACGCCCGCGAGGTGCGCGGCGACCTCGACGAGGCGCTGAGGACGGCGGGCGCGCGACACCTTCCGTGCGCCGACGCACCCCCCGCCGAGCTCGCCCGCCTCGCGCAGTCGCAGAATCACGAGGGGCTGTGCGTCCTGGCTCGCCCGCGGCGGTGGGCGGGCCCGGCCGACGTCGCCGACCTGCTCGTCGCGCGGAGCGGCACGGCGATCGCGCTCGATCGCGTGCGCAACCCGTACAACGTCGGCGCCATCCTGCGCACGGCGGCGTTCTTCGGCGTCGACGCGGTCCTTCTCGGCGCCATCGCACCGCACCCTGCCCTCGCCCCCGACGCGGTGCGGGTGGCCGAGGGCGGCGCCGAGCGCCTGGTGCTCTCGCGCACCACCGATCTCGCCGAGACGCTCTCGCGCCTGCGCGCGCGCGGCGTCGTCGTCGCGGGCGCGGACGGCCACGCCGACCGGAGCGCCATCGGCCATCGCTTCGCGCGACCGGCGGTCGTCGTCGTCGGCCACGAGCGCGAGGGGCTGAGCCCGCGCGTCCGGGCCCAGTGCGACGTGATCGTTGCCATCCCTGGCACGGGCGCCGTCGAATCGCTGAACGTCGCCGTGGCCGCGGGCGTGCTGATGGCCGAGCTGTTGCGTTCCGCCTCGCCGGCCCCCCCTTGATCTGCGCGGCCGGCGCCCCAACCCTATGCTTGTGGGCCAGTACCGCGCGCGCGATCTGCTCCTCGTGCCGTGCTTGCTCAGCGCGGCGCGAGTCCCCCTCGCGGCAGTCTTCCCGCTGCTGATCGAGTCGCCCCCTGCCGCGCTCGGCGTGGTCGTCGCTTCCGGAGTGACGGACGTGGCGGACGGATGGATCGCTCGCCGCACGGGGAAGGTCACGGCGACGGGCGCCGCACTGGATCCGGTGACGGACAAGATCTTCGTGGCGACCGTCGTCGTCACGCTCGTGCTCGCGCACCGCCTCTCGGTCCTCGACGTGCTGCTGCTCTCGTCGCGCGAG
>DATIQP010000250.1:0-12066 GCA_035470765.1 Polyangiaceae bacterium
GAACATGACCGTCCCGAAGAGCTATCGATCCCTGGAAGAGTTCGAGCGCGAGGAGCTGCACGTCCAGTCGAAGGTCGGCTTCACGCTCGACGATCTGATGCAAGAGGCCACGTTCGGCGCGAGCGAGATGCTCTTCGACGACACCTACGACGAGTACGACCCGGCGGGCTTCGACGAGGACGCCTAGAACCTCGTCGCAGCGACGCACCACAGACTTTGCTCGTCCCGCTTCCTCCCGAAGGCCTCGCTACGTAGCGGTGCCTGCTCAACGAGGACGAGCCTTCCGCCCCCGACGAGGTCGCCTCCCCGTCGGGGGCTTTTTCTTTGGAGGACGAATGAGGAACAGAGAACGGGAACGGGAACGGGAACGGGCCGCTGTCGTTCCCATTCCCGTTCCCGTTCCCATTCCTCGTTCGTCTTTTCCCCGGCGGTAGCTTGACGCAGTGGGCGGGCGAAGTATGTTGCCGCTCCCCATGCAGGTCAGCACCAAACGTGTTTCCCCCGTGATGTTGGAGCTCTCCGTCGAAGTCCCCGCCGACGCGGTCAAGACGGAGATCGACAAGCAGTACCAGTCGCTCGCGAAGAAGGCGCACATCCGCGGCTTCCGCCCCGGCAAGGCGCCGCGCGACGTGCTCGCGCGCCTCTACGGCAACCAGGTGATGGTCGACGTCATCAACGCGCTCGTCAACAACACGCTGCCGAAGGTGCTGAGCGAGAAGAACGTCATCCCGATCACGCAGCCGAACGTCGAGCCCGTCGGGAAGGTCGACGCGAAGGAGGCCTTCTCCTACAAGGCTCGCTTCGAGGTCACGCCCGAGGTCGAAGAGGTCAAGCACGAGGGCTTCGAGGTGATCCGCCCGCCGGTGACCGTGAAGGACGAGATGGTCGACGCCGAGCTCGAGTCCATTCGACTTGGCCACGCGACCCTCAAGAACCCCGAGCCCGCGCGCCCCGCCAAGAAGGGCGACGTCGTCACGATCGACTTCACCGTCAGCGTCGACGGCAAGGAGATCAAGGACGGCGGAGGGCAGGGGGTGCAGATCGAGCTCGGCGCCGGCCAGGCGCTACCCGAGCTCGACGCCGCCCTCGACGGCAAGAGCACCGGCGACAAGGTCGACGCCGAGGCGAAGTTCGGCGACACCCACCCGCGCGAGGACTTCCGCGGCAAGACGGGCAAGTTCGCCATCACGGTGACCGACATCAAGGAGCGCGTGCTCCCCGCGCTCGACGACGAGCTCGCCAAGGACGTGGGCGGCTTCCAGACGCTGATCGAGCTCCGCGCCGACGTGCACACGAAGCTCGAGAAGATGATGAAGGACCGCTCGGACATGGCCGTCGCCGAGCAGATCGTGCAGAAGCTGAACGAGTCCAACCCGCTCGAGCTGCCGCCCTCGCTCGTCGAGCAGCAGGCGCGCGTCCTCGAGCAGGAGGTCGCGATGCAGGCGCGGCGCTTCGGTCAGCGCATCACGCAGGAGCAGCTCGCCGGGATGCAGGAGCAAATCCACGCGGACGCCGAGCGCAAGGTGCGGGCGGGCTTGCTGATGGCGGCGATCGCCAAGAAGCTCGACATGAAGGTGACCGACGAGGACATCGAGAAGGGCCTGGCCGAGCTCGCCGCCGACAGCGGGAAGAACATCGCGAAGCTGCGCGTCGAGTACCGCGAGAAGAGCAAGCGCGACATGCTCATCGGGATGATCCTCGAGGACAAGATCCTCGACTACCTCGAGAGCAAGTCGAAGATCACCGAGGGTGAGCTCCCGGCGAAGGCCGAAGCGGCCGAGAAGAAGGCCGGCGAGGGCGAAGAGAAGGCCAAGAAGCCCAAGGGCAAGAAGGCCAAAGACGAAGGTTGAGGTCGTCCGACCCAACGGGTGGCTTGCCCTGAGTGGGCGTTGCCCTTAAACGAAGAGAAGAACATGTCCAAGTCGAAGCGACCCGAGACCCCCAAGCAGGCCATCGAGACCCTCGAGCGGAACGCCGCCACGCTGGAAGCCTTCATTCCGTACCCGACGGTCGTCGAGACGACGCACCGCGGCGAGCGCAACTGGGACATCTTCAGCCGCCTGCTCAAGGACCGCATCGTCTTCTTGGGCACGGAAATCAACGACGACGTCGCCAACATCGTGATCGCCCAGTTCTTGTTCCTCGAGAGCGAGGATCCGGACAAGGACATCATGCTTTATGTCAACTCGCCGGGCGGCGTGATCACCAGCGGCCTTGCGATCTACGACACGATGCAGCATGTCCGCTGTCAGGTCGCGACGACCTGCCTCGGCATGGCCGCGTCGATGGCCTCCGTGCTGCTCACGGCCGGCCAGAAGGGGCGCCGCATGGCCCTGCCCAACGCCCGCATCATGATCCACCAGCCCCACGGCGGCGCGCGCGGGCAGACGACCGACATCGAGATCATGGCCCGCGAGTCGCGTCACCTCAAGGACGTGCTCGTCGAGATCTATGCCAACACCACGGGCAAATCGAAGGAGCAGATCCACAAGGACATCGACCGCGACTACTGGATGGGGTCGGCCCAGGCCAAGGAGTACGGGTTGATCGATGACGTCCTGCAGCCCAAGCACAAGGGCGGCAAGGACTGAGTTTCCCACCACAAGCTTGCCGCTTCGCGGGCAGCTGCATACACTTCACTTCAGTACGAGAGGCTTCCGGAGCGACGCACCAGAGATGTCGGGCACCAGGCGAGACGATCACCAGAACGGGAACTTGAACTGCTCGTTCTGCGGCAAGTCGCAGAAGGAAGTGAAGAAGCTCATCGCAGGGCCGACGGTCTACATCTGCGACGAGTGCATCGGCCTCTGCAACGACATCATCGCCGAGGAGGTGGAGAAGGACGAGCCGTACGCCTCCTCCCATCCGGTCCCCAAGCCGAGCGAGATCAAGGCCATCCTGGACGACTACGTGATCGGCCAGGAGCGCGCGAAGAAGGTCCTCGCCGTCGCGGTGCACAACCACTACAAGCGCATCGACAGCAAGGTCGGCGGCGACGACGTGGAGCTCGCCAAGAGCAACATCTTGCTCCTCGGCCCCACGGGCAGCGGCAAGACGCTCCTCGCGCAGACGCTCGCCAAGATCCTGAGCGTGCCCTTCGCCATCGCCGACGCGACGACGCTCACCGAGGCCGGCTACGTCGGCGAGGACGTCGAGAACATCATCGTCCAGCTCCTGCAGAACGCCGACCACGACGTCGAGCGGGCGCAGCGCGGCATCGTCTACATCGACGAGATCGACAAGATCAGCCGCAAGAGCGACAACCCAAGCATCACGCGCGACGTGTCGGGCGAGGGCGTGCAGCAGGCGCTGCTCAAGATCATCGAGGGGACGGTCGCCAACGTTCCTCCGAAGGGCGGGCGCAAGCACCCCCAGCAAGACTTTTTGCAGATCGACACGACCAACATCCTGTTCATCTGCGGCGGCGCCTTCGTCGGCCTCGAGCAGATCGTCCAGCGCCGCATCGGCCAGCAGACGATGGGCTTCTCGGCCGACATCAAGAGCAAGAAGGACTTCAAGCTCGGCGAGCTGCTCGAGCAGGTCCAGCCCGAGGATCTCCTCAAGTTCGGCCTCATCCCGGAGTTCATCGGCCGCTTGCCCGTCTTGGCGACGCTGCACGAGCTCAACGAAGAGGCGCTGATCGACATCCTCACGAAGCCGAAGAACGCGCTGGTGAAGCAGTACCAGAAGCTCTTCGAGATGGACGGCGTGAAGGTGAAGTTCACCAAGGGCGCGCTTCAGGCCGTCGCGCGAGAGGCGCTCGCTCGGCAGAGCGGGGCGCGCGGTCTGCGCGCCATCCTCGAGCACGCGATGCTCGACATCATGTACGACGTCCCGTCCCGCAGCGGCATCAAAGAGGTGATCGTCAACGAGGACGTCATCACCAAGCACGAGGCGCCGATCATCGTGTACCAAAAAGAGGCCGAGCTGGCCTGACGCCTGCGGCGGCTGGGGGCACCCCTGTGGCGCATCGCCACAAGCTTGCTGATCGCGGGGTTGCGCGTGTCGAGGAAGGACGTGCGCGACTTTCCCGGGCATACAGCGGGGCCGTTCGACGAGAACATGGCGCTTTTCGGCTCGGCCCATCGCTTGCAGTAGAGTCGGGCATGAGGCCCTCGGTCCAACTGCCACGAGGAACGACCGTTCTGCAGGCTGCGGATGCCACCCGGGCCGCACTCGACGAGTTCCTCGAGCTCTACCCCAACGACAAGTTCGCCTTGTCCAACTGGCTGATCGGCTCGTACCGCAAGGCCACGAGCTACGGGCCTCGACGCGCGCTCCCGTCCCTCCAGCCTGACAGGCCATCGAGCGCGCCGCCGGTCTCCATGGTCATCTCGCACGCGCAGGCGATCACGCGCGCCGCGCTCCAGGCGGCCGCGAAGCCCGGCGCCGACGGGCTCCTGTCGCTCATGCCCGCGGTCGTCGATGTCATCCCCGTCCACGACATGTACGGCGGCCACGGCTTTGCGCCGATTGACCAGCCGAACGCGAAGCTCGACGCCCGCGTTCTCTCGCTCCTGCTCGCCGACTACCTCACCCGGCCCGACGAATACGTCGACGTCGTGGATCGGCCGGCGCGGCGGTACTCCACCGGCAAGCTTCGCGCGCTGAGCGGCTGAACTCGCCCCGATTTGCGCCACCCTCGAGCTCCCGTTCCTTGGCGGCCGGGGGGCTTTGGGGGTAAACCTCAAGGCGATGTTTTTCCGCAACGACGACCCCAAGCAGCCGCCCGTCAAGCGCAAGGCGGTGCCGCTCCTTCCGCTTCGCGACATCATCGTCTTCCCGTACATGGAGAGTCAGCTCTTCGTGGGCCGCGAGCGTTCGATCAACGCGCTCGACGCGGCGATGGCGCAGGGCAAGGAGATCTTCCTCGCCGCGCAGAAGAACGCGAAGACCAACGAGCCGACGCCCGAGGACATCTTCCCCGTGGGGACGATCGGCGCGGTGAAGCAGCTGCTCCGCCTGCCCGACGGCACCGTGAAGGTCATCGTCGAGGGGCGCAAGCGGGCGCGCATCAAGAAGTACGTGCAGACCGACGAGTTCTTCCTCGTGGAGGTCGACGAGATCCCGGAGACCACCGCGCGCGGCGTCGAGGTCGAAGCCTTGATGCGGAGCGTGCAGGCCGCCTTCGAGATGTACGTGAAGCTGAACAAGAAGGTTCAGCCCGAAGTGCTCATGGGCGTGCAGACGATCGACGACCCGGCGCGCCTCTCGGACGCGATCGTCGCGTGTCTGCCGACCATCAAGCTCGCCGATCGCCAGGCGCTGCTCGAGGGCGACGACGCCATCAAGCGTCTCGAGCGACTGCACGAGTTGATGCAGGCCGAGATCGAGATCCTGCAGGTCGAGAAGAAGATCCGCTCCCGCGTCAAGAAGCAGATGGAGAAGACGCAGAAGGAGTACTACCTCAACGAGCAGATGCAGGCGATCCAGCGAGAGCTGGGCGGCGAGCGCGACAAGAACGAGATCCAAGAGCTCGAAGAGCAGCTCAAGTCCAAGCGGATGAGCAAAGAGGCCACCGCGAAGATCAAGAAGGAGCTCAAGAAGCTCGAGATGATGCACCCGACGAGCGCCGAGGCGACCGTCGTGCGCAACTACGTCGACTGGATCCTGGGCCTGCCCTGGTACGACAAGAGCGAGGAGAACTTCGACCTCAAGGCGGCCGAGGGCATCCTCGACGAGGACCACTACGGCCTCAAGAAGATCAAGGAGCGCATCGTCGAGTACCTCGCGGTGCAGGCGCTCACCAAGAAGCTCCGCGGGCCCGTGCTCTGCTTCGTCGGGCCGCCCGGCGTCGGCAAGACGAGCCTCGCCAAGAGCATCGCCCGGGCGACGGGCCGCAAGTTCGTGCGCCTCGCCCTCGGCGGCGTGCGCGACGAGGCCGAGATCCGCGGCCACCGGCGCACGTACATCGGCGCGATGCCCGGCAAGATCATCCAGAGCCTGAAGAAGGCGGGGACGGGCAACCCGGTGTTCTTGCTCGACGAGGTCGACAAGATGTCGAGCGACTTCCGCGGCGACCCGGCGGCGGCGCTCCTCGAAGTGCTCGACCCCGAGCAGAACTCGACGTTCAACGATCACTACCTCGACATCGACTACGACCTCAGCGACGTGATGTTCATCACCACGGCCAACACGCTGAGCGGCATCCCCGTCCCGCTGCAGGACCGCATGGAGATCATCCAGCTCAGCGGCTACACGGAGTTCGAGAAGCTCAACATCGCGATGAAGTACCTCGTGCCGCGCCAGCGCAAGGAGTGCGGCCTCGACGAGGTGCCGCTCACCATCAACGAGAGCGCGGTCCGCACGATCATCCACCACTACACGCGCGAGGCGGGCGTGCGCTCGCTCGAGCGCGAGATCTCCGGCGTGTGCCGCAAGGTCGCCAAGAAGGTCGTCGAGGCGCGCAGCAGCGGCGGCGAGGCGGCGGCAGCTCCCGAGAAGATCGAGATCAGCGGCAAGGAGATCCCGAGCTACCTCGGCGTGCCCAAGTTCCGCGTCGGCAAGAAGGAAGAGCACGACGAGATCGGTCTCACGAGCGGCCTCTCGGTGACGTCGAACGGCGGCGGCGAGCTGCTGGCGTGCGAGGTCGCCGTGGTGCCCGGCAAGGGCAAGCTCGTCATCACCGGCTTGCTCGAGAAGGGGATGGAGGAGAGCGCGCAGGCCGCGATGAGCTACGTCCGCTCGCGCGCCCTCATGCTCGGCCTCGAGCCGGAGTTCTATCAAAAGCTGGACGTGCACGTGCACTTCCCCGAGTTCATCCGCAAGGACGGGCCGAGCGCGGGCGTGACGATGGCGACCTCGCTCGCGAGCGCGCTCATCAAGGTGCCGGTCAAGCGCGACCTCGCCATGACGGGCGAGATCACGCTGCGTGGGCGCGTGATGCCGATCGGCGGCCTCAAGGAGAAGCTGCTGGCGGCTCACCGCAGCGGCATCACGACGGTCGTCGTCCCGCGGGAGAACCGCAAGGACCTGCGCGAGGTGCCGCGGCGCGTTCTCAAGGCGATGCGCATCGTCCTGGTCGAGCACATGGACGACGTGCTCCGCGAGGCGCTCTGTCTGCCGAACCCGGCGTCGGTCTTCGGCGAGCCGAAGAGCATCATGGAGTACGTGGGCGGCGAGCTGGTGACGTCACCGGGCGGGGCCAAGGCGCCGCCCCAGTCGCCGCCGGCGGAGCCGAACCCGGCTCCTGCTCCGGTCTGAGCTCAATCGTCGCGATCGAGGAACGCGATCATCACGTACTCCTCGGCGGTCTTCTTCGGGCCGTGCGCGTTCGTGAGCGTCCGGTAGTGGGCCTTGACCTTGCGCTTCTTGTAGCTCGAGTAGATGGCTTGCGGGCCGCCCCAGAGCGGGACCCAGGAGTCGTGCTTGCGGCCGAGGATGCCGCGGGCCTGCTCTTGCGACACCACCGCTTGCGCGTTCGACTCGAGGTGCGCGCGGAGCTTGCGGATCTCCTCGTGCGCGATGCCGAAGAGGAACTCCTCGAACGCGTCGAGCTCTTCTTCGGGCACGTCCCCGTCGACGAAGTGGTCGAAGAACCTGTGGTCGGTCGTCGTCCCGAGCAGGCGCAAGAACTCGTGGGTACCCTTCAGGGTCCCCAGCACGGGCCGCACGCGGTCGCGCGCGAACCAGACCGACTCGAGGACGGGCGCGAAGTCGTCGATCTCGGCGTCGATCCGGTGCTCCCAGATGTGGAACAGCTCCCTCGCGGCGTGCACCTTCACGTTCCGCCGGCCAGCCGGGTCGGTCACGATGGAGAGGAAGAGCTCCTCGGCGAGCTTGCTGTAGATCGACTGGCCGGCCTCGTCCTGGACGCGCTCGAGCAGGTCGGCCGGCGCCGAGGCGCTCTCGAGCGCGTAGCCCAGGCCTTTGAAGAAGTTGATCTTCACCAGCAGGTACGCGTTGCCGATGACGGCCTTCGTCGGCACGTGCATGTCGAGGTCGTAGTCGGGCACGCGGCAGAGCAGGTCGATGAGCGTCTCGTGCGAGACGGCGTGGTGCCCGCGAAACGAGCGCTGGATGCTCGGCGAGTCGCGCACGAGCGCCGCGGAGCGCCTCAGGCGATCGAGCGCCTCCTCGACGACGGGCACCTGGTCGGGCGTGCGCTCGCGGAGGACCGCGAGGGCGTCGTCGTAGGTGGCGCGCTCGCGCTCGTCGAAGAAGAAGAGATTCATCTCAGGGCCGGCAGCAGACGGTGCGGGGGGTGTCGAGGTTGAGCGAGCCTGTGGACGAGCCCGTCGCGGTGCAGCCCGTAAAGCTCGCCGTGGCCGTGTAGGTGAGTCCGCCGACGAGGGCGTTGGCGTGGCCGGTCGCGTCGCACGTTCCATCGGCGGGGATGGAGGTGACGAGCTGGAGGCACGACGAGTCCGAATAGAAGGACAGCTTGGGGTTGGTGCAGCTGCCCTGGAAGGTGCACGCCGAGCCGCAGTCACTGCACTTCAGGGCCGCCTGCTTGGTGACGAGGTGCTTGGTCGAGAAGGTCGAAGAAGGCGGGCAGGCGACGTCGCCGTCGGCGACGATGCAGGCGGTGAAGCCGCTCGGGGCGTAGCCGCCGCACGCGGCGGCAGCGCACTTGGCGTCGGCCGGGCAGAGGCGCGCGGGCGTGGAGGTGACGGCCCCGCTGTTGGCCACGCTCTGGACGCTGCACGTGCCGCCCGAGGGCGGGATGGTGGTGGCCTTGTCGTAGTCGTCGACCGTGCCGTTCGTCGGGTGGCACTTGCCGCCGCTGTAGCTCAGGGAGGCGGCGCCGCTGGAGCACGTCGAGCCGATGCCGGACCAGATCGAGCTGCCCGTCTGGCAATCGGGGTCTTGCGTCTTGGTGCAGGAGCAGCTGCAGGCGCCGGCTCCGAGCGTCGGATCTTCCATGACGTCGTCGGCGGTGCCGAAATCGGACGGGCAGGGCTTCTTGGTGTCGCTCGTGAACGCGACGGGCGTCCAGCCCGACGGCACGTTGGGATCGCCGCAGCTGCCGGCATCCGTCGCGCACACGACCGGGGGCGGCGTCGGCGAATCCACCTGCACGTCGGGCGGGCCTCCGCCGTCGGTGGGCGTGGCAGCGTCGGAGGGGGTGAGCAGGTCGGTGGGATCGGCGCCGCCGCAGGCGACGACGAGGGAAGCGAAGAGCAAGGCTGCCGTGTGCGGGCTGCGCATCAGGCCCATGATAGCACCGGCCGTTCAGCCGACCTCGACGTACCAGCCGTCCGCCATGCTGTGCGGGCCGCGCACGTCGCGCATCCAGCGGCGGCCTCGGGCGCGGTGCAGATCCTCGTACATGCGCATGAACACGTAGGCGCCGAGCTCGAGGCCCTGGTCGATTTCGTAGCGCAGGCGCGGGTGGCGCTCGTACGGCTCGTGGAGCCCCGCGTACAGGGCTTCGGCGTGCTGGACGTCGAGCCTCTCGTGGGTGGCGTAGTGCACGATTTGCGCTTCTGGCAGGAAGCCACGGGCGACGATCGCGCGGCCGATGGCCGCCGAGATGCCCGAGAACAGGTCCTCGATGATCCCGAGCGCCGCCAGGCCGGTCATGGCGTCGTCGAGCATGGCCAGCCCGGCGAGCGTGGTGTTGAAGGCGCGCACCTCGGGCCAGAGCCCGCGCGCGTCGACGTCCGCGCGCGACACGCCGAGGCGCGCGAGCAGCTCGAGGAAGGTGTTCTCGTGACAGATGGTGAGCTGGCCGTCGCCGTGCTCGTCGCGGATGTTCTCGAGCAGGGGCAGGCGCATCTCCGGCCGCGGCAGGCGTCCGGCCAGTGCCGCCATGGGCCGGGAGAAGAAGACCACCGCGAAGAGGAACTGGATCTGCGTCTCCACGAAGTCCTCGCGCGACATGGACCCGTCCGCGAGCGCGCGGATGTAGGGGCTCTCGAGCGGGGCGTGGCGACGCTTCAACGCGGCGATGGTGTTGCGCATTCAGATCTCCGATGTCGCGAGGTGCAGCCAGCTGGCCCCGCGCGAGCGCAATGTCAAAGGAAGCGCGTACACGGTGCAGACGGCCCCGGGCTCGATGCCGTGGCGTGAGAGCCATCGTACGTGAGCGTCGAGGCGCAGGTCGACCGCGAAGCACGCCGGGCCGGGCAGCCCGCGCGAGCCCATCGCTTCGCCCGACGCGCGGAGATAGTGCGGCCAGCTCGGCAGGGCGCGGGCGGGACCGTAGGGCAGGTGCACGAGCGGCCACGGGGAGCCTCCCGTGGAGCGCAGCCTCAGATCCTTGCGCCCGGCGGTCGACACGAGGCCGGGCGCCTCGACGTGCGCAGGAGGCGGGGAGGGGCTGAGATCCAGGCCCTCGTCGAGGCGCGGCGAGGGCGGGGCCGAGCGCACGTCGAGCGCGGCGAGCCGCTCGGGTGGGGCGAAATAGACGTTCAGCCGCGCCGCCGCGTGTACGAGGCGCCCCGGGTGGAGGCCGCGCACGGTGCGCATCACGTCTCCCTTCGCGCCGCGCATCGCCGCGACGTAGCCGAAGCGCCACGAGCGGCCCTCGGGCGTCCTGACGAACTGCGAGAGGCCGAAGAGCAGCATCCTGCGAGAGAGATCGGCGCCGCGGTACTCGCGCGCGATCTTCATGTCCGCGCCGTAGACCGCCTTGACGGTGTGGGCGCGCAACAACGTGTCGCGCAGCACGCCCACGACCGTACCGACGACGCGATCGCCGTCGACCGCGAGGAGGAAGCGGCTGTCCTCACCCATCTCCGAGAAGAACGGGTGATAGCGCTCGCCGTGATCGATGCGGAACGCGTCGGCGCCGTCGGCGATGGGGTACTCGATGTCGCGCTCGAGCGCGCGGAGCCCCTCCACCCAGGGCGGAAGCTCCTCGGGGCGCAGCAGCAAGAAGCGAACGGTCATCGCCGCAACGCGACCTCGATGCGCTCGTAGAAGAGGCTGCGGTCTCGCACGCGAAGCTCCTCGCCGAGCGCGTCGTCGAACGCGAAGTCGGGCTCGAAGAACCGGCGGAGGTCGCGGCCGTTGTTCAGCTGGCGCATCACGACCGCGCTGCCCGGGCGCGCGCTGCGCCGCAGCGCATCCGCCCAGCCTGCGACGAGCGCGTCGTCGGACCAGTCGAAGACGTTGGACAGGCTGAAGACGTCGAAGCGCCCGAGGTCGGGCACGTCGAGCAGCGAGCCCTCGAGCAACTCGACGTCGAGCGGGCGCCCGGCCGTCACGTACGCGGGGGCGTGCTCGGCGGCGTACGAACCCAGCCACACGTGCCGCAAGAACGGGTTGGAAGGGGCGTCGTCGCGGCGAAGCCCGCGCTCGAAGGCGCGCCGGAAATAGCCGGGATACGAGCCTGGCTCGGCGTGCTGGGTGGCCGCGGGGCCGAACATCGCGTGGAGCAACGAGTCGTGGAAGGCGAGCTCGAACGCGACGGGCCAGTAGCTCGAGGCGGTCCAGCGATCGAGCAGCTCGGCGCGCTCGGAGGGCGGCGCCTCCGGCGAGAAGAAGCGCGCGAGCTCGAGGGGCGGCGCGACGAACTCCTCGACGAAGCGTCGCAGCGTCCGGAAGAGGCCCTCGAACGCGCCGCGCTGGTTCAGGCCATCCGGTGAGTCGTCGCCGACGTTGAGGGCGGCGAGGTCGCCGCGCAGGGTGGCCTGCTGCTTGGCCCGCACGTGCGCGAGCTGGCGCGGGTTGAGATCGAACGCGGTGACGCGCAGCCCCGGCGCGCGATGCGCCAGCGTGAGCGCGGTGCAGCCGCCCGAAGCGACGAGGAGGACGGCGTGCGCCCGCACGAGCGAGCACACTTGCAGCTCGACCTCGGGATCCTCGCGCACGACGGCGAACTGGGGACGATCCAACGACGAATCTCGAGAGGGGTTCTGGCGGGGCGGACGGGACTCGAACCCGCGGCCTCCGGCGTGACAGGCCGGCGTTATAACCAACTTAACTACCGCCCCAGAACGGGAGCAGACTTCATATTTTCAAGACGAGAGAAGAGACGAGAAGCGAAGACCGAGCCCGCTTCGGTAGGCGGGACAGGGCTTGAACCTGCGACATCCGGCTTGTAAGGCCAGCGCTCTACCGCTGAGCTACCCGCCTGGGCCGGCTGCCGCCGGTCCGCACGCTCGAGCGAAGCGAGAG
>DATIQP010000251.1:0-6113 GCA_035470765.1 Polyangiaceae bacterium
TCGTACATCACCATCTGCGGGTTGACCATCGGACCGCCTCGGCAGCCATTTTCTCGGCTGCTTGAAAGGACTACAGAATCCTCGTTCTATCCGGAGCGAGGCCGGGCGTAAAGAGGGGCGAAGGGCGGGGAAACGCGGGCGGTCGTCTTCTGCCGTGCGCACCCCTTGGGGAGCGGCTCACCTGGAAAAGCCGTGCACGGCATCGAACAGCACGCGCAGGCCCCACTTGAGCCCGTCCACCGGAACGCGCTCGTCGTGGCCGTGGAACATCGCGGCGAAGCTGATTTCGTGCGTCGGATCGAACTGGATGGGGGAGAAGCCGTAGCACTTGCTGCCGAGCTTGGCGTAGGCCTTCGCGTCCGTGAAGCCCGGGATGACGAAGGGGATCGGGAGCGCCAGCGGGTCGTGCTTTCGGAGCACGCTCGAGAGGTGGGAAAAAAGCGGGGTGCGCTCGGTCGTCTCGGTCGGCGGCATCGAGTGGAGCACCTCGAGCTTGGCCTGCTCGCCCAGCATGTCGCGCAGCTCCGCGAGGAAGTCCGCCTCGGATTGACCTGGCAGCGTGCGGCCGTCGATCTCGATGGTCGCGTGACCAGGCTGGACGTTGACCTTGTTCCCCGCGCGGGCGACCGTCGGCGCGGCGGTGTTGGAGAGCAGCGCGCCGAAAGTACGGCGCTGCGACTCGTCGCGCACCAGATAGTCGAGGATGAGCGCGGCGACCTGCGGCGTCGAGAGGCGCCTCAGGACGTGCTTCTGCGGCGCGGGGAGCTCGCTCGCCATGGCCTCGAAGAACTTCGTCACGGCCTCGGTCGGGTGCTGGGGGAAGCGCTTCTTGCCGAGCCGCCCGATGGCGCGGCCCAGCTTGACCACGGCGCTGTCCGGGTTGGGGAGCGAGCCGTGGCCGGGTTGACCCTCGAACGTCGCCCGGACCCAGCACACGCCCTTCTCGGCGGTCTGGATCGGATAGAACCTGCGGCCGAACACGTACTGGGTGAAGGCGCCGATCTCGCCGAGCGTGTATTCTGCACGCACCTTCTCGGGGTGCTGATCGACCAGGAACAGGCTCCCCTTGGAGCAGCCGGCCTCCTCGTCGGCGACGCCGGCGAAGATGACGTCGCGGTCGAGCCGGCCCGGGCCGACGTGCTCGGCGAGCAGGCGCAGCACGCACGCGCTCATCGCCGCCATGTGCTTCATGTCGATGGCGCCGCGGCCCCACACGTAGCCGTCCTCGATGGTGCCCGCGAACGGATCGCACCGCCACTTCGACGCGTCGGCCTCGACCACGTCGAGGTGGGCGTTGAGCAGGATGGCCGGTTTGTCGCCGGTGCCCCGCAGGCGCGCGACGACGCTCGTGCGACCCTTCTCGGGCTCGAGCAGCACGGGCTCGAGGCGGCCGGCGCGAAGAAAGTCCGCGAGCAGCTCCGCGGCGGGTCGCTCTTTGCAGCCGCCGTCTTCCCCGTGGTTCACGGTCGGGATGCGGATGAGGTCCTGAAGCAGCGCGACGCAGCGGTCACCCTCGACCGCCCAGTCGATCGTCTCGTGCTCGGAGAGGCTCGTCGTCGCGGCGCTCACCATGCGGTCGACGCTAACACACGGGCAGTTTTCCGCGAGCGGATGCGTATACTCGCGCGCCCATGGCCGACCTCCCTCCGGTTTCGGATCCGCAGCTCGCCCAGATCCTCGCGCAGAACAAGTCGCGCCGGCGCCGCGCCGTCTTCATCTTCACCGCCGTCGCCCTGGTGCTCGCCGTCGGGCTCGGCGGCTCGGGGCTGTACTTCTCCGCGCAGGCGAAGAAGAAGCGCAACGTCGCCTACAGCCGCGTGATCAAGTGCCTGTTCGGCACGCCGTTGCAGCAGGGCGAGGTGCCGATGACGCGCGTCCGCGCGGCGTGGCGCGCGCGCATCTTCGCGGCGAAGGCACCGGGGATGAAAGAGGAGACGATGGAGGAGCAGGAGGCGCAGAAGGCCAGCGAGTGGCCCAACCGCTGCGTCCCCGAGATGATCGCCTTCACCGACACGCTCAAGGACATCGGCGAGATGAAGGAGGGCGACAAGGACCTCGGCTTCTACTCGCGAGAGCTGAGCAAGCAGACCGCGGGGGACAACTGGAAGAACGTCGACACCTACCAGGCTGCGGTGGAGTCGTTCGTGAGCGAGGCGGACAAGGGCCAGTTCCAGTTCGTCGACGTGCCGGGCGTCACCGCGCCCGACACGCTCGGCGCCGAGCCGATCGACGCGCTCTTCCCGAAGAGCAGCGCCGCGGAGGGCCTGCGCGTCGATCTCGGGGCGCGCGAGACGGTCGCGGGCTCCACGGTCCGGTTCTATCTCCAGGCGGGTCACGGCAAGCCCGCGCGCCTCTGCGAGACCGCGGACGGCAAGGCGCTGACGTGCGGCGAGGTGATGAAGGGCGGCCTGCCGCCCGAGGCGAGCGGCCGGCCGTGGATGCTCGGCAGCGCGGACGGCGCGCCCAGCTTGCTCGCGTACGGCTTCGAGGGCGGCATCGCGAGCGGCTCGTCGGTGGCGGTCGGAGTGTTTCGCTCCGGTGACGGGCTGCGGCTCGTGAAGTCGGGCGAATACTACGTCGCCGGCGGCTTCGCGCGGGCGGACGGCTCGGCCCTCTTGCTCCTCAAGGAGAGCGCCAAGCCCGAGGGCGACCGCTTCAAGCTCGCGCGCCTCGCGCCGGGCGCCACCGAGCCGGCGTACTCCGACGTCGACCTGACCGGCTGGGACGGCCAGCCGTGGGACGCGGCGCTGCTCGGGGACCGCATCGTGTGGATCGACACGACCAGCACGCTGAAGTCGCGGTCGGCGGATGCCCCGCAGACGGTACAGACCCTCGCGACGCTGCCGGGCGTCGCGCGCGGCTACGGGCGGACCGTGACGATGCGCGCCTGCGCGACCAAGTCGGGCGTCGCCATCGCGGTGCCGACGGAGGCGGACGGGGCCCCGCGCGAGCTGGTCGCCTTCGCGACGGACGGCGGCGGCTGGGGCAAGGCCGAGGTCGTCGAAGCGGGCACGATCTCGTGCGGCGACGACGCGCTCTACGTGGTCTCTTCCTCGGCGCTGACGGAGTGCACGCCGCAGGGCTGCAAGTCGGAGCCGCGGACGGAGCGGCAAGGCACGAGCGTGGCGCTCGACGGCGTCGTCGTGACGACGGAGGTCCGCAAGGGGCTGCTCCGGCTCACCTGGGAGAAGGGCAAGACCCAGGTCGCGTCGAAGGTCTACGACGCGCAGATGAAGGGGACCGTCCTGCTCGGCGAGAGCAAGCTCGGCGGCGTGGAGCTGATCCCGCGGCGAGGCTACGGGCTCATCGTGGCGAACGTCGGCGATCAGCAGCACTTCGCGCGCATCGATCCCGGCGGCACCGTCTCCGCGACGGCGCTGAAGGAGAACTGATCGTGTCCGCGGTCGCGTACGTGCTCACCCGCGCGGCCGAGGAGGGCTTCGCCGAGGCGATCATCCCCGCGGCCAGTCGCTTCGATCCTCTGCTGCGCGGCTCGATCCGAAAGGCCGCCCAGAAGGCGTTCGCGCGCGCGAGCGCGATGACCAAGCTCACCGACGAGGCCCACACGCTCAGGCTCGCGCTGCTGATCGCGACGAACCGCATACCTCAGGCCGTCGACGACGTCGCCGCGGTAGGTGCCGCGTTCGAGGCGGCCAAGATCGCGTTCCCGAAGCAGCGCGGCAGGGCCTTCTGGCCCGTCAGCCTGAGCGTCGCGGGCGGGGCGCTCGCTGCGGTCGCGGTCGCTGCCGCCATCCTGCTCTTCCCGTCGCCGCGCGACCGCTTCCTGCACTCGTCGCTCGGCCAGGGGATGAGCGACGGGCTGACCGACTACGTCGTGGGTGTGAGCCGCCGCGACGTGGCGCGACAGGAGAAGGGCCGCGACCTGCTCTTGTCGAAAGGCGTCAAGCGGCAGATCGGCGGCGCGGCGTACGATTTCTTGGGCAAGGCGCTCGACCAGACCAAGGCGGCCGCCGGCTCGCTCTCGCCCGACGAGGCCGATCGCGAGACCGAAGCGCTCGGCTCCACGCTCGCCGCCCTCGACGTAGAGCTCGCCACCAAGAAGCTGCCCGCGTTCTTCGACGTCTACGTCGACAGCGGCGTCGGGGTCACGGGCGTCTGGCTGCTCGGCTATTACGTGGACGATCGCGCCAACGTCGTGGTCGGGGACACGAGCATGCCGGTCGTGTGGGGGCGCCGCACGGACAACCTGAACCTCGAAGTGGGCGGGAAGGTCTACGAGAGCAAGGCGCTGCACGGCTTCGTCGTCTCGATCGACGACGTCCAGCAGTGGGTGGTGCGCGTCGTGGTGCCGGCCCTCGCCAAGGGCGCCGGCTTCGCGTTCGGCGAGAAGAGCGCGCAGCAGGAGGGCAGCGGCGGCACCCTCGCCGCCAAGGCGGGCGACAAGATCCGCTCGGAGCTGCTGGCGCCCGCGGGCCTCGGCGCAGACGACGCGAGCGAGATGAGCGATCTCTTCGTCCAGCGCCATTCGGCGTTCGTGCGCCTGAGCGCGATCGGCGACGAGCTCTACGAGCCGCGCGGGCTGCGCCTGAGCCCGAAGCTGAAGCGAGCGCTCGCCATCCGCAAGGAGGAGGTCGACGCCAAGGAGATCTCGCGCATCGAGGACCGGCTCGCTCGCTTCGAGCAGGCCTTCGATCGCATCGTCGCCGCGCAGGCCGCGCTCGACGAGACGCGCTTCGCCACGGGCCTCGCGTGCCAGCGCGCCGCGTCGCGGTGCGTCGTCCACGCCGACGACGATCTCGAGCACACGCTCGGGCAGAAGGAGATCTCGGGGCCGAGCGCCGCGGCGGTCGCGGGCCGGCTCACGATGATCGCGCGCAGCGATCGCTGGCCCGAGCTCGCGCTCGCCGAGGCGGAGATGGGGACGGGCGGCTACCTCGCCGTGTACCTGGTCGAGCGGGAGCTTGGCCTCTCGCCGTCGTGGCTCTCGCGCTACGGCGTCAAGGACGAAGCCGAGCACGGCCAGCTCGGCGCCGCCACGTTCGACAAGCCGCCGGCCGAGCTCCGCAAGGCCGCGGAGGCCGCATACGCCAAGGTCTTCGGCGCGCCGATGCCGCAGGTGTCGCGAACGAGCACGGCGAAGTGATCCGCCGCGCGCCGTAGCACGCGGACTCTACACATCCGGCCGCGACAAGGGGTAGTCTCGCGCCATGTTTTCCGCCGCCCAGAAGGTCTACGAGAGCACGCTCCAGGAAATCCGCGACGCGGGCCTCTTCAAGGAAGAGCGCATCATCACCTCGCCGCAGGGCGCGCTGATCAGGTCTTCCCCGCGCGAGGGCGCGCCGTCGCGCGAGGTGCTCAATTTCTGCGCGAACAACTACCTCGGCCTCTCCTCGCACCCCGAGGTCGTCGCCGCCGCCAAGCACGCCATCGACGAGCGCGGCTTCGGCCTCTCGAGCGTGCGCTTCATCTGCGGCACGCAGGACATCCACAAGGAGCTCGAGCACACGATCTCGAAGTTCTTCGGGACGGAGGACACCATCCTCTACACGTCGTGCTTCGACGCGAACGGCGGCCTCTTCGAGACGCTGCTCGGCGAGGAGGACGCGATCATCTCGGACGCGCTCAACCACGCGTCCATCATCGACGGCGTCCGCCTCTGCAAGGCCGACCGCCACCGCTACGCGAACGGCGACATGAACGCCCTCGAGGACTGCCTGAAGAAGACGCAGGACAAGCGCCTTCGCATGGTGGCGACCGACGGCGTCTTCTCGATGGACGGCTACCTCGCCAAGCTCGATCAGATCTGCGATCTGGCCGAGAAATACGGGGCGATGGTGATGGTCGACGACAGCCACGCGACCGGCTTCATCGGCAAGACGGGGCGCGGCACGCCGGAGCACTTCGGCGTGATGAGCCGCATCGACGTGATGACCGGGACGCTCGGCAAGGCCCTGGGCGGCGGCTCCGGCGGTTACACCACGGGGCGCAAGGAGGCCATTGCGCTCTTGCGCCAGCGCTCGCGGCCGTACCTCTTCTCGAACACCGTCGCGCCGCCCATCGTCGGCGCCAGCCTCAAGGTCTTCGAGCTGCTCGGCAAGACGACGGAGCTGCGCGACCGCTCCGTCGCCAACACCAAGCGCTTCCGCGAGGGG
>DATIQP010000252.1:0-12769 GCA_035470765.1 Polyangiaceae bacterium
CGCGGAGTTGATGGCGACCACCTTGTCGTTCTTGCGAATGAGCGAGATGTCGTTGGTGCGGTCGCAAGGGTGGAACTCGACGGTGGAGTTGTCTTGCACGTAGTCGAAGACCAGCCGCGAGCCGCTGACGAAGCTCGTCACCGTGCGCCCGGGGTGCACCTTCTTGTGCTGGTTGGTGACGACGCCGCCGTCGAGCAGGGGGATGAGCCCGTCGGAGAACATCTCGGTGTGGACGCCGAGCTCGTGCTTGTTGCCGAGCCGCGCGAGCACGGCGTCGGGGATGCCGCCGATGCCCATCTGCAGCGTCGAGCGATCCTCGACGAGGTCGGTGATGAGCTCGCCGATGCGCGCTTCGACGGGCGTCTCGGGCTCGCGCGCGTGCTCGGGCAGGGGGCGATCGGTGTGGACGAAGGCCTTCACGCGCGAGAGCGGGATCGAGGAGTAGCCGTGGGTGCGCGGCATGCGCTCGTTGATCTCGGCGATCACGATCGTGGCCGAGTCCACCGCGGCGCGCGCGGCGTCGACCGACGTCCCGAGGGTGCATAGGCCGTGTCGGTCGGGCGGCGAGAGCTGCACCATCGCGACGTCGAGCGGGATCTGTCGCGAGCGGAACAGCCCGGGGATGTCGGAGAGGAAGATCGGCATGAAGTCCGCGCGGCCCTCCTCGATGGGCTTGCGACAGCCGGGGCCGGTGAAGAGCGAGACGGAGAAGATGCGGCCCGCCTGCTCGGGGGCGACGAAGCGCGTGGAGCCTTCGGTGTGCAGGTGATAGAGGGTCGCGCCCTCGAGGCCGGGCTTGTCGCACAGCGCGTCGAGCAGCGTCACCGGGGTCGCCGCCGCGCCGTGGAGGAACACCTTCGAGCCGTTCGCGACGTGGGCCACGACCTCCTCGGCCGAGACGGCGCGCTTCTGCCAGTCGTCCATGGCGGGAGACTACCGCACGCGAGTCGCGGCCGGCTCGCTTCTACGCGCTCCTAGCCGCTCATGGCGTCGCGGGCTTCCGCGCGCGCACGCGGAAGAACGCGCTGCGGCGGCTCGCTGGCGCGCGCGTCGAGCGAGGCCTGCTCGCCGGCGCGCACGACCTCCAGCACCTCGGCGGCCGCCGTGGCCGTGCGGAGGCGCTCGCTCACGTAGTGGCTCTCGTGCAGCAGCATGGCCACGGTCTGCAGCAGGCTCTGGTGCACGCGCGGCTCTCCGGCGGGCGTGAGGATCACGAAGAGCAGGTGGGCCTTCTCGGTCGTGCCTGCGCAGGGGATGCCCTTGGTCGAGCGGAGGATCATCGCGAACGGCCGGGTGAGGCCGAGCAGGCGCGCGTGCGGGATGGCGATGCCGTCGCCCATGTAGGTGCCCGCCGTGCGCTCGCGCTCCTCGACGGCGAGCGAGATCCACTCGCCGGGGAACGGCAGCTCCTCGCGCGGGATGCGCGAGAGCGCCGTGCGCACCGCGGCGACCGGCGAGTCGGCCTCGATGTCGAGCTGGATGCGCGAGACGGTGAGCGCGTCGGCGAAGCGCGCGGGGACGTCCTCCTCGAACTCGTCGCGGATCGTGCCGACGATCTCTTCGATGACGTCCTCGAGGGTGACGAACCCGGTCCAGCGCCCGTCCGGGCCGCCGATGACGACGGCGGCGTGCACTCGCTTGCGCTGCATCTCGCCGAGCAGCGACTCGAGCGACGCTTCCTCGCTGGTCGCCAGGAGCGGTCGCGCGAGGCGCTCGAGATCGGGCTCGCTGTCCGCCCCGAGCACGACGAGGTCCTTGAGGTGGACGAAGCCGATGGGCGTCTCGGAGTCGTCGCCGACGAGCGGGTAGCGCGTGAAGCGGCCGGCGCGGATCACCTCGAGGTTGAGGTGCCACGGGTCGTTCGCCCGCAGCACGGCCACCTCGGGGCGCGTGCGCATGACGTTCTTCACGCGGAGCAGGCCGAAGTCGAAGACGTTCTCCATGAAGAGCAGGCGCCGGAACGAGATGTGGCCGCGCTCCTGGAAGTGGTCGAGGATGATGCGCAGCTCTTCCTCGGTGTGTCGCTCCTCGTCGGTCGTTCGCGGCAGGCCGACGAGCCGCGAGACCGTGAGCGCCAGCGCACTGAAGAGCCAGAGCAGCGGATAGAAGAGCGTGCGGAAGGCGCGCAAGGGCACCACGCAGAGGAGGGCGACCCGGTCCGCCATGCGGATGGCGATGGTCTTGGGCACCATCTCCCCGAGCACGACGTGCGTGCCGGTGACGACGAAGTACGAGACGGTGATCGCGACGAGGTAGCGGCCCCACGCGTGCTCGCCGGGGCCGGCCACGATCTCCGCCGCGCGCTGCCCGACGATGCCGAGGGCGACGCTCGCGAGCGTGATTCCCACCTGGCAGACGCCGAGGTGCTCGTCGAGGTCGCGCTGGACGATGCGCAGGATGTGAGCGCCGCGAACACCTTGGGCTACCAGCTCGGTGACGCGCGAGGGCCGGACGCGCACGATGGCAAACTCCGTGAAGACGAAGAAAGCGTTCAGGGCGACGAGCGCGACGAGCGCGGCGGCGAGCGCAACTAGACCCACAGTGAAATACCTAAACACGCCGCGCGCGCCGCGCGCGGGGCCCAGCTCGAAAAACGCCTCGAGCGTGGCGTTTTTGTGACCCGATCCCTGCTGTGGTTTTTCGCTACGATGCCGGCATGACCCAGCAGAGCGCCCCCGACAACGCCTCGCAGCTGCAGCTGCACCAGCTCCTTCGCGCGATGATCGAAAAGGGCGCGAGCGATCTGCACATCACGACGGGACAGTCGCCGCTTTTGCGCATCGACGGGGCGATCGTGCCGCTGAAGTTGCCGAAGCTCGAGCCCGTCGACACCAAGCGGCTTTGCTACACCATCCTCACCGAGGAGCAGAAGATCCAGTTCGAGCAGAACAACGAGCTCGACTTCGCGTTCGGCGTGCGCGGGCTCTCGCGCTTCCGCGCGAACATCTTCATGCAGCGCGACAACGTGGCGGGCGCGTTCCGCACCATCCCGTTCAAGATCCTGACCTTCGATGAGCTCGGCCTGCCGGCGGTGGTGCCGGAGCTCGCCAACAAGCCGAGCGGCCTCGTGCTCGTGACCGGGCCAACCGGCAGCGGCAAGAGCACGACGCTCGCGTCGATGATCGACAAGATCAACACCGAGCAGCGGATGCACATCATCACGATCGAGGATCCGATCGAGTATCTGCACCCGCACAAGCTCTCCGTCGTCAACCAGCGCGAGGTCGGCACCGACACCGAGAGCTTCAAGATCGCGCTCAAGTACGTCCTCCGGCAGGACCCCGACGTCGTGCTCGTCGGCGAGATGCGCGACCTAGAGACGATCGAGGCCGCGCTGACCATCAGCGAGACCGGCCACCTGGTCTTCGCGACGCTCCACACCAACAGCGCCATCTCGACGATCAACCGCATCATCGACGTCTTCCCTCCGCACCAGCAGCAGCAGGTGCGCGTGAAGCTCTCGTTCGTCCTCCAGGGCGTCATCAGCCAGCAGCTCATCCCGCGGATGGGCGCGCCGGGCCGCACCCTGGCCATGGAGGTGCTGATCCCGAACCCGGCGATCCGGAACCTGATCCGCGAGGACAAGATCCACCAGATCTACAGCCAGATGCAGATGGGCCAGGAGAAGCACGGCATGCAGACGCTGAACCAGGCGCTCTACTCGCTCTGGGGGCGCCGCATCATCTCGCTCGACGAGGCGATGGGCCGTTCGCTGGAGCCGGACGAGCTGCGGATGATGATGGAGAAGGGGACCGCGCAGCAGCAGCAGCAGCAGCCGGGGATGAGGCCGCCGGGGCGGTGACCGTAGCCGCCTCCGTCTCCCACCCGAAGCCGGCTCACTTCCGTGGCGGCACTCGCCGCCGCGCCATCCGACGCGAGCGCTCTTCGAAACGAGCCGAAGCCCATCCGGAGGTGGGGTCAGAGCTCGGCGGCGAGCGCTCTCGCCAGGTACTCGTACTGCTCGCGTGTATTGTACAACTGCGCGCTGACGCGGATCAGGCGCTTGGGCGGCGCCGGCCACGGCACCACCGGCACCTCGATCGCGTGGCGCTCGAACAGCACGTCCTGCAGCGGGTCGCCGTAGAGCGGTGAGGGCGGGGCGGGTTTCCCGTCCGGGAGGGGCACCGCGGCGAGGCTGCCGATCATCGACTCGGGGCAGGGCGGCGGGACGCCGAGCGCAGCACACAGGATGCCGCGCGCTTCGAGGGCGAGCGCGCGGTTGCGCGCCATCACCGCGGGGAGGCCGCCGGGGACCATCGCGGCGAGCGCGTCGATGGACGCGGGAATGCAGAGCACGGGCGTGACGTCGAAGGTTCCCGTCCAGTCGAACTCGATCGAGAAGCGAGAGCGATCGGTGCGGGGCGAGTTCGCGCCGTGGCTGATGACGACGGGGCGGACGCCCTGCTGTCGATCGGGCCGGACGTACAGGATCGCGGCGCCCTTGGGGGTGCACAGCCACTTGTGGCAGTTGGCGGTGTAGTAGGCCGCGCCGAGCTCGGCGAGCGACAGCGGGACCATGCCCGGCGCGTGGGCGGCGTCGACGAGGGTGTCGATGCCGCGCGCGGCGAGGTCGCGGACGATGCGCTCCACCGGGAGCACCATCCCCGTGGGGCTCGTGACGTGATCGATCAGCAGCAGCCGCGTGCGTGACGTGGCCTTCGAGACGACGGCCTGGACCACCTCGTCCTCTCCGCTCGACGGGAACGGCACGCGGGCGACGACCACGCGGGCCCCGGCGCGCTCGGCCACGAAGTCGAGGGCGTTCTTGCACGCGTTGTACTCGTGGTCCGTCGTGAGCAGCTCGTCGCCGGCCTCGAGGTGCAGCGATCGGAGCACGGCGTTGACGCCGGTCGTGGCGTTGGGGACGAAGGCGAGGTCTCGAGGCGGCGCGCCGACGACCGGTCCGAGCGCCTCGCGGGCGCGGTCGAGCATGGCCTCGAGGTCGCGGACGAAGAAGCGCACGGGCTCGGCCTCCATGCGCGCGCGCAGCTCCGATTGCAGGTCGAGCACGGTGCCGGGGGTGGCGCCGAAGGAGCCGTGGTTCAAGAAGACGACGCCCGGGTCGAGGCGCCAGCGCGCAGCGAGCGGAGAGGCTGCGGGCCGCGACGAGCCGCTCACCGCCGGACCGGACGCCGTTCGGGGGCCTTGAGGCCGAGCGCAGAGGCCGCGGCCGCGGTGTCGGGGTTGACGATGCCGGCCGCGAACAGATCGTGGAGGTAGTCGGGCCCGCGCCGATGGTCCCTCATCGCGCCGAGCGCGACCGCGGTGATCACCCGCGCGGGGACCGGCGCGAGGTTCGGCGGGGGCTCGAGGCTGGCCGTCTTGCCGCGCGCGTCGTCGATCTTGCCCGACGACGCGGAGACGTAGCCGCCGAGCCACCCGGCGAGCGAGCCGAGCACGAGCGGATACTTGGCGAGCAGCTGGCTGGCGTCGTGGGACTTGTCCCTCGCGACCAGGACGAACACGCGCTCCATCAGCGTGCGCGTGGTGATCGTCCCGACCATCGCGTTCTGGCTCGCGGCGTCGGCCGCCTCGAGCTTGCCCTGGTAGCGCGCGAGGCGCGAGAGCCGCAGCGCGCGCAGCGGGCGCGCCTCGGTGCCCTTCCACTTGTCGGCGATCTGGCCGGCCGTCCCGAGATCACCCGCGTCGAGGGCGAGGTCCATCGCGACGAGATCGGCCCACGGTGCCTCGTCGTCCGACATGTCGAGGATCGTGGCCGGCGGGAGGTTGGCGCGGCCGCCGAGGGCGTCGGCGGCGACGTTGAGGGCGTTCAGGAACGGCAGCTTGCGCGCCTCGCCCGGGATGGCGTCGAGCGCGCCCACGAGCGAGGTGGCGTCGACGCGTTCGTACGCCGTCGCCGCGCGTACGACCGCGACGTCGGGCGAGGTCGCGTCGAGATCCTCGGTGGCCTTGAGCGCCTCGTCGAGGCGGTTGCCGAGCAGCGCGACGCGCGCCGCGAGCACGCGCGCCGGCGGATACACCGCGGAGAAGCCGACGGCTGCGAGCGCGGCTTTCTGCGCCAGCGTCTCGTCGCCCGCCTGCAGCGCGATGATACCGAACCAGGACGCCGGGCCGGGGCCTTCGAGATCGACCAGGCCCTTGCGGATCTGATCTTTTGCCCCCTCGAAGTCGTGCTTGTCGACGGCCTCGACCGCGGCGACCGCGTGCGGGACGAAGCGCAGCCCGAGCGGGAGCTCGGCTTGTCGGGTGATCGTCTCGGCGGCCTCCGGCGGCGGCTGCTCCGACCGCGCCGGGTCGCGCGCCCACGCGAGCGCGACGAGCGCCTGGCCCTCGATCCGATCGGGCCACTTGGCGCGGAACGTCTTGGCGAGCTCCATCGCCTTGGCCGCGTCGCCGTCGATGGCCGTCGCCCGGACGAGACCGACGTGCGCGATCACGAGATCGCCGTCGAGCTTGGTCGCCGCTTCGAAGCGGTCGCGCGCGCGGGAGTCGCCGGCGCGCTCGAGCGCCGCGCCTGCGAGCAGCTGGTACCAAGGGTCCTGCGCCGACGGGCCGTCCCACTTGGAGAGCAGGCTGGCCGCGCCGACGGTGTCGCCCTGGAACAAGAACGAGGCGACCTGCGCGAAGACGAGGTTCTCTTCCTTGACCTTGACTTCGCGCGCGCGCGTGAGGCCGTCCTCGAAGGCCACGTCGCCGCCGCCCTTCAGCAAGCCCGACAGCGCGCGCTCCCTCAGCCAGTCTACGGCCGCACGCTCGGAGCGCGAGTCCAGGTCGAAGACCTGCGAGAACTCCGCCTCGACGTTGGGCAAGAGGTTCGCCTGGCTCTTGTGCAAATCGACCTCGATTTGCGCCAGCGTCGTCTCGGCCTGCGTGTGGGCCTTCTCGCGCTGCAGCTTGACGTACCGGAAGCCGCCAATGGCCCCGCCGACGAAGAGCAGCGTGAGGGCGACCAGGGGCAGGGTGCCCGGACGGCGCCGTCGCTTCTGCCTCTCCCACTGCACCGCGGGCCCGCCGGACGAGCCCTCGAAGACGCCGGCCAGGGCGAGCGCGTCGAGCACGTCACGCGCGTCGGGCACACCCGCAGGCGCGGCGCTGCGGAAGGGAGCGGGGGCCTCGGCCGGCGCGTGCCGCGCGCCGTTCGCCGCGACGGGCATCGGCGGCGACATGGCCTCGACCGCCGGAGCGGGCTTGAGCGGGAGCGTGACCGGCCGCTGCGGCGGAGCCGAGGCCGGAGACCCGGCGAGCGGCGTGAACGGGTCCACCGTCGGCGCGTTCATCGGGTATTTGCGGTCGGCCGGTCCTTGGATCTGATTGGACGGCGGCGGGGTCTTGGGAGCGGGAAGGCGTATCTCCGTCTCCTCGTCGTCCGGCTGGTCGTCGGCCTCGTCCTCCAGCGGCGCCGTCCTGGCCACCTCGGCGGCCACCGCCCTCACGCCGGCCTTCGCCTGCATCGGCTTGAAGACCCGCGTTCGTTCGAGCCACGTGAGCGTCTCGTTGTCCTTGAGGCCGAACTGCACCGCGCGCTCCAGCACCTTTTCGGCGCGCTCGGCGTCGCCGCGGCGGATGAGCACCTCGCCGAGGACGCGATAGACGTGGCCGTCCCGCGGGGCGATTTTGCCCGCGGCCACGAGCACGCTCTGCGCCTCGGAGAGCTGGTGGGACCGCATGTACATGCGCGCCACCGCGACCAGCACGGGCACGTTGGAGGCGAACTTCACCTGCGCGAAGTCGGCGACCTGCTGGACGAGCGTGGTGTGGACCTGGCCGGAGTTGGACAGCGCCTCGCACAGAGAGATGGTCGAGGAAGCGTCCTGCGTAGACCTCCAGCGCTGGGCGAGATCGTCGATCGAATCCATCATTTCGATGAGTCGGGGTCGCTGAAAAACGCCCGACCATGGCGGCGACAGCCGCCGAGCCTGTGACCGGGAGAGAGGCCACGATAGCAGGGCGCCTCGCCTCCCGAAAGATGCGTGCGGCGGCTGGCCTGGGGCGACCTGAACCGAATCCGCAATACTGTTGCAACACGGTTGCGTTTGAGATAACCAAACGGCTCATGCGTCGAACTGCCCGCGCCACGAGGCTTCTGCTCGTCCTCGCGCTGGGCGTGGGCACGGCCGGGGCGGCGCGCGCGCAGGGCAATGAGGCCGAGATCACGCACCCGGTCGCCGTGCACCAGGTGCCGGCCGAATATCCCGAAGGACAAGCGAGCCACGCCGACGTCATCCTCATCGTCACCATCGATGCGACGGGCGCGGTGACCGACGTCCACGTCGACACGTCCGGTGGGGCCGCGTTCGACGAGGCGGCGGTGGAGGCCGTCCGCAAGTGGACCTTCTCGCCCGCGACGCGCAACGGCAAGGCGATGCGCGCGGTCATCAAGGTGCCCTTCCACTTCACGCCACCCGCACCCCCTCCTCCTCCTCCTCCTCCCCCGCCGCCGGCGCCGCCGCCACCCACGGTCGCGCCAAAGCCGCCGCCCGCGGAGGGCACTCCGCCGAAGAAGCGCGCCGATGAGGTCGAGGACGTGGTGGTGTACGGGCCGAGCGCCCCGCCGACGGTCTGCGCCTCCGACATCCACTTCCGCTTCGGGGACCTGGCCCGCGCCATACCTCTGCAGAACGCCTCGTTTCTGCTCCGTATCGCCGCGCCGAGCCTCCTGCTCACGAACGAGGGAGGCGAGGGCCACGCCGAGCAGGTGTTCTTGCGAGGCTTCGACGCGGGCGACGGTCAGGACCTCGAGTTCACGGTGGACGGCGTGCCGATCAACGACACCGGCAACCAGCACGGCAACGGCTACGCCGACACCCACTTCATCATCCCGGAGCTCGTTGAGTACGTTCGGGTCCTCGAGGGGCCGTTCGATCCGCGCCAGGGTAACTACGCGGTCGCGGGCAGCGCCGATTTCGAGCTGGGGCTCGCGCAGCGCGGCCTCTCGGCCAAGTACACCGCGGGCACGTGGGGCACGCAGCGAGGCCTGGTGCTCTGGGGCCCCGAGGGCACGAGCGAGCGCACGTTCGCGGGGGCCGACCTCTCCTCGACGCAGGGCTTCGGCCAGAACCGCGACGCGCTCCGCGGCTCGGCGATGGCGCAGTACGAGGGCCGGCTCGGCCAGAAGGGGCTCTACCACCTCACCGCGCAGGGGTACGCGACGCAGTTCCATTCGCCCGGCCTCATCCGCGAGGACGACTACGAGGCGGGGCGCATCGGCTTCTACGACAGCTACGACACGCTGACTCACGCGGCGGTCCCGCAGGGGGGAGACGCTTCGCGCTATTCCGTCGCCGGCGACATCGAGACGCGCACTGGCAGCACGACGCTCACGCAGAAGGTCTTCCTCATCAAGCGCGACATGCGCATCCTCGAGAACTTCACCGGCTTCGTGCTCGACCCGCGGGGAGACGAGATCGACCTGCACTGGAGCGGCCTCACCTTCGGCGCCAAGGGCTCCGCCAAGCTGCGCGCGAAAGCGCTCGGGCAGAAACAGGAGCTCGAGGTCGGCTACTACGCGCGCGGCGACGATAGCCAGGGGATGGAGCACCGGCTCGAGGCAACGACGGGCAACCCCTACGCGACCGACGCCGATCTGCACTCGACGCTCGGCGACATCGGCCTCTACGCCGACGCCAACCTCCGCGCCCTGAGCTGGATCAACCTCCGAGGCGGCGTCCGCTCCGACATCCTGACCTACGACGTCTACGATGGGCAGACGAGCGCGCGCACCGCCTTGGCGAAGATCGTGGCGATGCCGCGTGCGTCGCTCATCCTCGGCCCCGCCGCGGGGTTCTCCTTCTCGGGGAGCGTGGGCACGGGCGTGCGCACCGTCGATCCCAGCGACATCGTGCAGGACGTCACGACGCCGTTCGCGAACGTGACCGCGTACGAGGGCGCCGTCACGTTCGCGCGGACGCTCGGGCCCGCGAACGACGAGCGCAAGCAGGTACGGCTCGACGCGCGATCGATCTTCTTCTCGACCCACGTCGACCACGACCTGGTCTTCAGCGAGATCGCAGGGAAGAACGTGCTCAACGGCGGCACGACGCGCACCGGCTGGGTCGGCTCCGTCCGCGCCACCGGCAAGTACTTCGACGGCTCGACGAGCATGACGCTGGTGCGGGCGACCGAAGACGACACGGGCCTGCCGGTCCCCTACGTGCCGCAGCTGGTTTTTCGAACCGACGCGACCGCCCACGGCGACCTCCCCTTCAGGCTCGCGGGCAGCAAGGTGAGAGGGGCGCTCGGCGCGGGCCTCACCTACGTGGGCCCGCGCGACCTGCCCTACGGTCTCCGGAGCGGCGAGCTGTTCACACTCGACGCCACGGCGACGCTCACGTGGAAGCAGATCGATCTCGGCATCATCGGCACCAACATCACCGACAACCACTACAGGCTCGGCGAGTACAACTACGTCTCGGACTTCCACACCCAGCCGCCGTCGCCCGCGGCGGAGCGGATGTTCTCGGCGGGGGCGCCGCTCGGGGTCTTCGTCAGCCTCGGGGTTCGCCTCGGCGGCTGAGCATTCGACGTTTCACTCCGAGCTCTCGCCTACGGCTTCACGCGCAGTTGTCGCAGCGACCTTTGAGCTGCACGACGACCTTGTTCTTCGTCACCGACTTGGGCGCCTTCGTTTGCCCTTCGAGCCGCACGGACAGGCCCGGAAGGCACGAGACCTCGCCGCAATCGACGCAGACGAAGTGGGGGTGCTCTTCGGTGTGCTTGACGCTGCCGACGCCCTTCTTCAGCTCGAACCGCCAGACGTGATCGCCGAGGTCGGTGCGCGAGAGGATGTCGGCCTCCGCGAGGTCCATCAGGATGCGATAGATGGTGGCGCGGTCGAAGCCCTTGTCGGCGAGGGCCTTGAAGAGCTCCGCGTGGCTGTTGGGGCCGGCGTGCTCGTGGAAGTACTCGAGGACGGCGATGCGCGGCGCCGTGCTCCGCAAGCCCGCGGCCCGGAGCAACGCCTGGAGCTCCTGGACGTTGGGCAGATCACCGCGCTTCTGCGGCTCGCGCAGTCGAGGGACGGGGGGGCGGAGCTTGGTGGCTCGCACCCGGTGGAGTGTAGACCTATCGCATCTGGATTGCATCTGCCGAGGGCCGATTTCGGCACGTCGAGCTGCACTGGGTGACTAGCCCCGGGGCAGCGCAGGGGATATCCCTGCGCCATGCGTCACGTCACCCCTGCCCTCGGCGTGCTAATCCTCGCGGTCGTCGCCCCGCTCGCGTGCGGAGGGGAGCCGCCCCCGCCCGTCGCTCCGGTGACGTCGGCCACGGCCGCGGCGAGCGCAACGCCTCCCGCCGCCAAGCCGCCGCGCGAGGACGCGACGCTCACGCCGCGCGAGGTCTTCTTCGGCAATCCGGACCGCACGCGCGTGCGCATCAGCCCCGACGGCTCCAAGCTCGCGTTTCTGGCGAACGAGGGCGGCGTGCTCAACGTCTTCGTCGCCCCAGCGGACGACCCGTCCAAAGCGAAGCCGCTGACGCACGAGACCAAGCGCAACCTGCGCACCTACGACTGGTCGATGGATGCAAAGTACATCCTCTGGAAGCAGGACAAGGACGGCGACGAGAACTGGCGCCTGCACGCGTCCGACGTGGCCTCTGGCCAGGATCGCGAGATCGTCGCTGCCGACGGCGCCCAGGCCCAGCTCGCGGGCCTCAGCCCGAAGAAGCCGGGGCAGATCCTCGCCCTCTTGAACGATCGCGACAAGCGCTACCACGATCTCTACGTCGTCGATCTCAAGACCGGCAAGCGGACGATGCTGCAGAAGAACGTGGCCGGCGAGAAGGGCGACTCGGGCTTCGAGCAGTTCGTGACGGACGACGACTTCAAGGTGCGCTTCGGCCTCTTGCCGCGTGCCGACGGCGGCGTGGACGTGCAGCAGCCGGGCCCTCCGAAGGCCAAGGGCGGCGACACGACCTGGACCACGTACATGGCGATCCCGATGGAGGACCATGTCACGACGCAGCTGGTCGACTTCGACAAGGCGGGCGGCACGCTCTACATGCTCGACAGCCGGGGCCGCGACACGGCGGCGCTCGTGACGGTCGATCTCAAGACCAAGAAGAGCACCGTCGTGCTCGACGACGGGCAGGCCGACCTCGAGTACCTGCTCGTCCACCCGACGGAGAAGAGGCTCCAGGCGGCCGAGGCGCAGTACGACCGCACGCGCTGGCACGTCATCGATCGCGCTCTTTTGCCCGACTTCGACTTCCTGCGCACGGTCGCCGAGGGAGACATGGCCATCGCGTCGCGCACGCTCGACGACAAGCGCTGGATCGTGGCGTATGGCACGGAGGGCGCGACGCGCTACTACCGCTACGATCGCGAGGCCAAGCCTTCCCCCAAGACGGGTGGCGCGCCCGGCAAGGCGACGTTCTTGTTCGTCAGCCACGACGCGCTCGACAAGGTCAAGCTCGGCAAGATGCTGCCGCGCGTGATCAAGTCGCGCGACGGGCTCGACCTCGTGAGCTACCTGACGCTGCCGCCCGCCTCCGACCCGGACGGCGACGGCGTGCCGAGCAAGCCCCTGCCGACCGTGCTCCTCGTGCACGGCGGGCCGTGGGCGCGCGACAGCTGGGGCCTCAATCCGATGACGCAGTGGCTGGCGAGCCGCGGCTACGCCGTCCTGTCGGTGAACTACCGAGGGTCGACCGGCTTCGGCAAGACGTTCGTCAATGCCGGCAACCACGAGTGGGCCGCCAAGATGCACGACGACCTGGTCGACGCGGTGGAGTGGGCGAAGACCCAGAAGATCGCCGATCCGTCGCGCGTCGCGATCATGGGCGGCAGCTACGGGGGCTACGCCACGCT
>DATIQP010000253.1:0-2802 GCA_035470765.1 Polyangiaceae bacterium
CGCGTGGCGCCGCGACACCGACTCGTCGGGGATGCGCACGTCGCACTCGTCGGAGCGGCCGATGACCAGGCGCGCGCCGGGGGGCAGCTCCCGCGAGAAGCTGCCTCCGTCCCAGAACGCGATGAGCCGCTGGGCGGGGGAGCCCAGGGGAGGGCGCGACCGGAGCTTCGTCGTATTTTCCTCGTCGGACCACATGATAGCCGGTCAATCCTGGTCACTTGGGACGGGCGGCGCAACGCCGCATTCATGATGAGCTCGCGCCGTGCGGATGGGCCGTGCTGTTCATCCCTCGAACAACCAGCCACGAGCGACTGATCAGAAGTCGAACAACAAAATGCCGTACGGCATCCCGTACGTGCTGGCGGGCAGCGCCGGCGGCTCGTTCAAGACCGGGCGCCACGTCCAGTGCAACGGCCGCCCGCCGAACGACCTCTACGTCTCCATCCAGAACGCCTTCGGCATCACGGACACGGTCTTCGCGACCCGGGCTCGTGCACGGGTCCGATCACCGCGCTGAACGCGTAGGGGCTCACTTCACCAGCTTCGAGATGGCCTTGAACGCCTCGCCCTCCGCGCGGCCGAGCCAGTCGAAGACGACCGACTCGGTGACGGTGCGGACGGCGCCGGCGCGCGTGCAGAGGGCCAGGCCCGCCTGGCGGTTCTCCTCGCGGCGCGAGGCGACCGCGTCCTCGACGACGAACGTCTCGTAGCCGCGGTGCGCGAGCTCGCGCGAGGTCTGGAAGACGCAGACGTGCGACTCCATCCCCGCGACGATGACCGAGCGCGGGCGCGACGGGGTGTCGATGGCGCGCGCGACCGCGTGCTCGCCGAGGGCGCTGAAGTCGAGCTTGGAGATGGGGGTGACGCCGAGCGCGGCGAGCTTCTCCGCGATGGGGGCCACCGTGGGCCCGAGGCCCTTCGGGTACTGCTCGGTCACGACGACGCGCACCGAGAGGATGCGCGCGGCTTCCAGCAAGATGCATGCATTGTGCACGAGACGGCCCATCGCCTCGGCCGGCATCGCCTGCGCGAGCCGCTCCTGCACGTCGACGACCAACAAGAGCGACGACGCAGGGGTTAGTCGTGGCAGCATGAGCGAAGGATCGCTCAGAAGAGCGAAGGCCGCAACGAGCGGATCATCGAGCCGAGATCACGGCGCCAGTCGAACTCGAGCGTGCCCCGGGCGACCTCGCGCGAGGCCGCCTCGTGCGGCTCCTCTTCGTAGACGGTCACGGGCAGCACCGTCAGCGAGCGGACGGGCGCGAGGTAGGTGATGTCCTTCTCGCCGCGCATGCGCCAGCGCTCGCCGGCGTCGGTGACGAAGTAGACGTCGTACGGCAGGCGCTTGATGCCGAGCGCGAGCAGGCCGAGCGTGCCCTGGACCGGCGCGTCTTTGGCGATGCCCTCGATGCTGACGCGCCCCGTGACGCTGGCCGCCTGGTCGCGCGCGTGGAAGCGCGCCTCGATCTCGAGCGCGACCGGGATCTCGCGCAGCGGCTCCGCGATGAGGTACAGCTTGCCCTGCATGCGCTCGCGGAAGTGGACGCCGGCCATCACTTCCCCTTGGGCGGCGCCACCACGAGGCGCTCGACGACGCGCCCGTCCAGCGTGGCCTGCGCGATCTCGTCGACGTCGGCCAGGGTCACGCGGCCGTAGACGACGTGGTCCGGCTCGAGGACGATCGACGCCCCCGTCTCGCACATGTCGAGGCAGCCCGAGGAGCAAGCGCGGATGCGCTGCTTGCCGCCGATGGCGGCGATGCGGGCCTTGAGCTTGTCGAGGATCTCCTCCGAGCCCTTCTGCGCGCACGAGCCCTTCGGGTTGCCTTCTTCGCGGCGGTTGGTGCAGACGAACAGGTAGCGCTCGCGTTGCGGCATGAGGCTACGCTTTACCGCGCCGCGCGCGCGCCGCCAACAGCGTCGGCAAGCTCAGCACGACGACCGCGGCGATGACGAGCAGCGCACCGACGATCTCGCCGTGCGGGGGCATCTTCGTGTGGAAGATGAGCCCGAGCGAGACCGTGGCGATCACGCCCGCCAGCACGCTGGAGGCGCGGTTGACCGGGACGCAGAACGTGTTCTCGCGGCGATCGAGCAGGATGAGCCCGCCGAAGACGCCCGTGCCCTGCGAGAGCACGCCCACCAGCAGCACGAGCCAGAGCAGCGGGTTGTGCCACTGCTGGACGAAGCCGCGCGCGAGCGACGCGGCGACCTCGCCGTGGCCGAAGAGCGCCGCCGCACCCAAGAAGCAGACGAGCGCGGGGGTGGCCGTCATCTGCTCCTCGACGAAGTAACGGCGCATCGTGTCCGGATCGGCGCTCTTGGCCAGGCGGCTCATGAAGCGCAGACGCACGAAGTAACCGACCAGATAGACGCCGATGTCGACGGCGGCGGGCGTGGAGAGGTGGAAGCCGCCGTCCTCGCCCTCGAACGTGACCGCCAGCGCCGAGAGGCTGAGGGCGAGCGCGATCCAGGAGAACCAGTGCACGCGGCGCTTCGTGAGAAAGTCGATCATGGGGGCGATGACGAGCACGCCGCCCTTCATCAGGAGCACCATGAAGACGATCGACTCGCCGTGGAACGTGTAGGCGAGCGTGGTCGTGGCGATGATCGCCGCGGTGGCGAGGCCGCTGAGGAACGTCCACCGGGTGGGCAGCCGGAGGTTCAGGCCGAGGACGCGGTGGCGGGTGACGACGCCCCACCAGCGGATGGCGCTGATGAAGACGAACATGCCGACGAGCGAGGCGAGGGCCGTGATGGGCAAGATCTCGAGGCCGTGGATCGCGGGCACGCCGTGGAAGCG
>DATIQP010000254.1:0-2477 GCA_035470765.1 Polyangiaceae bacterium
TGCCTCGCCTTCCCCGACGTCTACGACATCGGGATGAGCCACCTCGGCTTCAAGATCCTCTACCGGATCCTGAACGACGACCCGCGCCTGCTCGCCGAGCGCTGCTACACGCCGTGGGTCGACATGCAAAAGGAGCTGCGCGAGCGAAAGCTGCCGCTCCTCTCGCTCGAGAGCGCCCGCCCGCTCTCGGACTTCGACGTCGTCGGCTTCTCGCTCCAGTTCGAGCTCACCTACACCAACGTCCTCACCATGCTCGATCTCGGCGGCGTCCCGCTCCGCTCGAGCGATCGCACCGAGGCGCACCCGCTCGTCATCGCGGGCGGACCGACGGCGACGCACCCCGAGCCGCTGGCGGCCTTCGTCGACGCGTTCGTCATCGGCGACGGCGAAGAGCGCGCGACCGAGATCGCGCTGCTGTGGGCCGAGCTCCGCGACAAGGACGTGCCGCGCGCCGAGCGCCTGCGCGCGATCGCGAGGCTGCACGGCGTGTACGTCCCCAGCGTGTATCCTACACGGATCGACCCGGACACCGGCTTCTCGGTCGTCGGCGAGCCGCTCGAGGAGGGCATCGCCCTGCCCGTCGAGCGCAACATGGTCGACGATCTCAACCGCTTCCCCTTCCCCGACGACAGCCCGGTCGGCGGCCCGGAGGCGATC
This sequence comes from Polyangiaceae bacterium, assembly GCA_035470765.1. GTDB lineage: Bacteria > Myxococcota_A > Polyangia > Polyangiales > Polyangiaceae > DASXHD01. The sequence continues at coordinate 658 of DATIQP010000254.1, forward strand.
TTCGATCGCATGTCGATCGAGATCGCGCGCGGCTGCACCGAGGGCTGCCGCTTCTGCCAGGCCGGGATGATCTACCGGCCCGTGCGCGAGCGCGATCCCGAGCAGGTCATCGAGACCGTGCTCTCGGCCGTGAAGAAGAGCGGCTACGACGAGGTCAGCCTGACGTCGCTCTCGACGGCCGACTACTCGTGCATCGCGCCGCTCATCAAGAACGTCATGGAGCAGCTCGCCCCCGAGCGCGTCTCGCTCGGCGTGAGCTCGCTGCGCGCCTACGGCCTCGGCGAGCAGACGCTCGACGACATCCAGCGGGTGCGCGCGAGCGGCATCACCTTCGCGCCCGAGGCCGGCAGCCAGCGCATGCGCGACGTGGTGAACAAGAACGTCACCGAGGAGCAGCTGATGGTGACCGCCGAGCGCGTCTTCTCGCGCGGGTGGACCAGCATGAAGCTCTACTTCATCATCGGCCTGCCGACCGAGACCGAAGAGGACGTGCGCGAGATCGTCCGCGTCGGGCAGCGGGCGCGAGAGATCGGCTTCCGCGCGAAGAAGGCGAAGGGCGCGCCGCCGCCGACGGTGACCGTGAGCGTCTCGACGCACGTGCCCAAGCCGCACACGCCCTTCCAGTGGTGCGCGATGGACACCGCCGAGCTGGTGCGCGAAAAACAAGGCTGGCTCGTGCAGGAGGCGAAGGGCAGCCGCGTCGATCTGCGCATGCACGACTCGGAGGGCAGCTGGCTCGAGGGCGTCTTCGCTCGCGGCGACCGGACGCTCTGCGACGTGCTCGAGACGGCCTATCGCAACGGGGCGCGCTTCGACTCGTGGGACGATCAGCTGCGCATGGACGTGTGGGAGGCGGCCTTCGCCCAGCACGCCATCGACCCCGCGCGCTTCCTCGGCACGATCCCCGTGAGCGCGACGCTGCCGTGGAGCCACATCGACGTCGGCCTCGAGGGGGGCTTCTTGCTCTCCGAGTACCGCAAGTCTCTCAAGAGCCGGCTGTCGCCCCCGTGCGGCAAGGCCGCCGGGATGTTCGTCCACCACACGAACTTGAAGGATGCGGAGGCCGATACGCGCCGTCTGGTCTGCTACGACTGCGGCATCTCGTGCGACCTGGGCGCGATGCGCGACGAGCGCGCGAGCCGCCTCGTCCAGCTCCGCGCCAAGGAGCCGCGCCCCGTCACGCCCAAGCCGGAGGTCGCCGCGCCGAGGCCGAAGCGCAACCGGCCGCCGGTGCGCATCGCGCAAGGTGAAGCGCGCCGCTATCGCTTCGCCTTCACCAAGCTCGGACCGAGCGCGCTGCTCTCGCACCTGGACCTCATCCGCGCGATGTCGCGAGCCTTCCGCCGCGCCGCGCTGCCGCTCTTTTACTCCAGCGGCTTTCACCCCAAACCCTCGATGACCTTCTCGCCCGCCCTCTCGCTCGGCGTGCCGAGCACGGGCGAGATCGTCGACGTCAAGCTCACGTGCGACGGCGACGCGACGGAGTGGCTCGCGGCGCTCAGCGCAGGCTGCCCCGACGGGCTGCGCTTCACCGGCGGCGTGCGTCTCGGCGATCGCGACGCCGCCGTGTCCAAGGTCATCGACACCGCGCGCTACGCCGTGGGCATCCCGCGCGCCGCGCTCCCGAGCCTCGGCGGCGAAGGGTACGTCGCGTCGTGCGTCGCGCGCGCCATGGCGGCCGAGTCCTTGCCCATCGTCCGCAACATCGACGGCATCGGCAAGAAGGTGGAGGTGCGCCGCTACCTCCGCGAGGTCGCCGTGTCCGACGAGCGAGCCGCTCGCGCGCTCGCCGAGGCGGGCCTGGTCGGCGATCTGATGCC
>DATIQP010000255.1:0-4445 GCA_035470765.1 Polyangiaceae bacterium
CAGCATGACGATCGAAAAGCAACCGACGTGCCCGAGCGTGCCCGAGGCCCGTCGACCCTGCGCGGCGTGCCATTTCCGGGCCGAAACCCAGGCGGTTGAAAGGCCTTCTCGGCTCAGCCAGACGGGAGTATTGTCGCCCAAAAGAGGTCCTTCCCATGCGCCTATATGCTCTCCCGATGATCGCGCTTGCGCTCGCCGCTTGCAGTGACAACAACCCCGCCACCGACGGCGGCACCGACGGCGGCAACGTCCCCGACGTGCAGGCCGACGTAGCGGCGGACGCGCCCGCCGATGCGCCGACGACCGACGGTGGTGGCGATGCCGGCGTGGTCGTCTCCGGCACGGTGGCCATCACCGACATGACCGTGCTGGATCCCGATGCCGTCGCGATGCCCGGCGGCTGGCACGGCGGCTCGATCTCCATCGAGTTCGACAACACGGCCGATGGCAAAGGCGGCAAGGTCGTGTCGGGCACTACGCCCATCAACGACTGCATCGTGACGCAGTACGATCCGACGCACCTCCCCCACGGGCAGCTCGACGCCGACGCCATCCAGATTGCCGACGCACCCGGCGATGCGGGTACGACGACGGGCCTCCTCAAGACCGTCGGCCCGTGCACCTACCAAGCCGCGTTGGGTGGGTACACGTGCATCTCAAGCAACGAGACCGCCCAGGCGGTCACGGCCGCGGGCAACAACGCCACGGTTCCCGGCACCGTCGCCTACGTGCTCACCAAGCCCCTCACCGGCCAGAGCCTCGTGGGCTCGTGGCTGATGATCAACGGCTTCACCAACACGAAGTACAACAGCGGCGCGTCATCGGCGTTCCCGATCGTCGGGCAGCCGAATGACACCACGCTGATCGTCATCAATCTCGCTGATCCCACGGCCACGACTGCAACCCCCGAGGCGGCCACGACCGGCATCTCCTACACGGTCCTCAACGGGTACGCGCCCGTCCCCGGCGCCGGGCCGACCGCTGCCGACTTCCTCGGCACGGGCTCCATTTCGGTCACCAAGGCCGCCAACTCGGTGTGGCCGGCCATCAGCACCACGGTGGACGTCCCCGGCCAGGGCTGGACCCTCAGCGATCCGGGCGACCCGACGGCTCTTCCGCTGACCGGCACGGCCACCGCGCTCAACTTCGGTTGCTCGACGGGCAACTCCTGCGGCGACGGGAGCACCACGGCCGTCAAGGTCATGATCGTCAACGGTTGGGCGACGAAGAAGGCCTTGACCGGCCTGGCGTCGTTCCAGATGCCGACAAAGGTCCCCGGCACCGACACCTGGCTCGAGTTCCAGTGCGCGTTCCTCGGCAACCCTGCCAAGTACGCGACGCTGACGGCCCCCGCTGGTCAGGCGATCATCGACTTCAACCCGACGCGCGTCGAGACGCGGGTCATCTACGCCGCGGGAGCCATCCTCACGAGCGGAAGCCAGTCGACGAACCTGCTCGTCGGCCACGGCTTCGTCGGCCACACGACGAAGTAGTCGTAGCCCGCTAGCCTCCCAGATCGCTGCCGGGCGCACTCGTTCGCCCGGTAGCCCTGGGAGGCTTTTTTTTGTGCTCAGCCCGCGCTCTCGCGCGACGCGCTAGGATGCGTGCTGGCTATGCGGCCGGGCGAAGTCGTCGCGAACCGTTTCGAGCTGGAGCACCTCGCGGGGAGCGGCGGCATGGGGGCGGTGTGGCGCGCGCGCGATCGCGAGACCGGCGGCACGGTCGCGTTGAAGGTGATGCTCGCGCACACGACCGACCGCGCGCGCTTCGTCCGCGAAGCGGAGGTGCTCGCGCGCCTTCGCCACGACGCGATCGTGCGCTACGTCGCCCACGGCGTCACCGACGACGGCCTGTCGTATCTGGCGATGCAGTGGCTCGAGGGGTGCGACCTGGCGACGCGCCTCGCGCGCGGCCCGGTGCGACTGTCCGACACGCTCGCGATGGCGATCCTCGTCGCGGAGGCCCTCGGCGAGGGGCACGCGCGCGGGGTCGTTCACCGCGACGTGAAGCCGGCGAACATCTTCCTCCCGGGAGAGCGACTCGAGGACGCCACGCTGATCGACTTCGGGATCGCGTACATCCAGGCGATCACGCACACCACCGGCGCCATCGGCACCATCGGCTACATGGCTCCCGAGCAGGCGCGCAGGGGGAGCTCGCTGGACGCGCGAACGGACGTCTTCTCGCTCGGCTGCGTCATCTTCGAGTGCCTCGTCGGGCGCCCCGTCTTCACCGGGGCTCACGCCGTCGCGATCCTGGCGAAGGTGCTCGTGCACGAGCCCCCGCGCCTGTCGGAGGTGCTCGTCGGCGTGCCGCCCGAGCTCGACGAGCTCGTCGCGCGCATGTTGGAGAAGGAGCCCGCGAATCGACCCGCCGACGCGCGCGAGGTGGCGCAGGCGCTCCGCGCGATGGTCCTCGACCCGAAGAAGAGCCTCGCGCCGCAGCTGGCGAGACGCCAGCCGTCGCTCAGCGCCGAGGAGCTGCGCGTCGCGAGCGTGGTGCTGGTCGGCCGCGCGGGCGAACGGGGCGACGTCCCGACGGTGGCCGCAGGCGACGCGCAACGCGACGCCGAGCGTCTGAGCGCGGAGGCGGCGAAGTTCGGCGCGCGCGCGTTTCGCCTGGTGGACGGGTCGGTGCTCGCGGTGGCGATCGCCGACGTGCCCTCGGACCAGGCCGCGCAGGCCGCCCGGTGCGCGCTCGCGCTGCGACGCTTGCTGGCGGACCGCGGCGCCGCGATCGCCACGGGGCGCGCGGCGCTCGACCGCAAGGTCCCGCTCGGCGAGGTGATCGACGCCGCCGCCGCGATGCTGCGCGCGGGAGACGCGAGCGGCATCCGCATCGACGACGCGACGGCCGGGCTGCTCGGCGCGCGCTTCGACATCCAGGACGGCTTCCTCGTCGCGGAGCGCGACGCGCTCTTCCGCGCTCGCACGCTCCTCGGGAAGTCCGTCCCGTGCGTGGGGCGCGACCGGGAGCTCGCGGCGCTCGACGGGCTGCTCCGCGAGTGCATCGACGAGCCGGTCGCGCGCGTGGCGCTCGTGACCGGCGCGGCCGGCTGCGGCAAGTCGCGCGTCGTTCAGGAGCTCGCCCTGCGCGCGCGTGACTCGGACGTCGGGCTGTGGCACGGCGCCGCGGACGCGATGAGCGGGCGCTCGCCGCTCTCGGTGCTGGCGGACGCGCTCCGGCGCGCCATCGGGCTGCGCGCAGGCGCCCCGCTCCCCGAGCAGCGGGCGACGCTGCGCGCACACGTCGCCGCCACGGTGCCCCACGAGCCGGATCGCGTCACCTGGTTCCTCGGCGAGATGCTCGGGGTCCCGTTCGACGCGCACGAGAGCGCGCAGCTCGCCGCGGCCCGGGGCGACGCGCGCCTCATGGCCGATCAGGTGCGCCGCGCGTTCGAGGATTTCGCGCTCGCCGCGGCCGCCACGCGGCCGCTGCTGTGGGTCCTCGAAGACCTCCAGTGGACCGATTCGGGCACGCTCGCGCTGGTGGACTCGACGCTACGCCGGGCCGCCGAGCTGCCGCTGATGGTCGTCGCCACGGCGCGCTCGGACTTTCGCGAGCGCTTCGGGTCGCTGTGGGCCGAAAGGCACATCCAGGAGATCAAGCTCGGCGCTCTCTCGCCGCGGGCCGGCGGAGCGCTCGTCCGTACCGCTCTCCCGAGCGCGGACGACGGGGCGATCCAGCGGCTCGTAGATCGAAGCGAGGGCAACGCGCTGTTCCTCGAGGAGCTCGTCCGCGCCGAGGCCGAAGGTCGCGGCGACCACTTGCCCGGGAGCGTCCTGGCGATGGTGGTGGCGCGGATCGAGCGGCTGCCGCCCGACCTGCGCCGCATGCTCCGCGCCGCGAGCGTCTTCGGGCGTTCGTTCTGGGGCGGCGCCGTTCGCGCGCTCGTCGACGTCGACGCCGAATCGTTCGACGCAGGGCTCGGGGAGCTCATCGCGTCGGAGCTCGTCGTCGAGCTTGCAGAGTGCAAGTTCCCGAACGAGCGCGAGCTTGCGTTCCGGCACGCCCTCACGCGCGACGCGGCTTACGGCATGCTCACGCCAGCGGACGCGGCGCTCGGGCATCGGCTCGCCGGCGAGTGGCTGGAGAACGCGGGCGAGACGGACGCGCGCTCGCTCGCGGGCCACTTCGAGACAGGCGGCGAGCCGGCTCGTGCGAGCGCCGCGTATCTGCGCGCGGCCACACAAGCGCTCGCGGCCAACGACCTCGGCGAGGTGGTCGCGCTCGCGGACCGGGGCGTCGCCTGCGGCGCGACGGGCGAAGCGCTCGGGACGTTTCGGCTGCTCCAGGCGCAGAGTCACTTCTGGCGAGGGGCCCCGGCCGAGGCGTACCCGCTCGCGGTCGCCGCGCTCGAGTCTCTCGCCCGGGGCACGCCCGAGTGGTCGCGCGCCGTGGGCCTCGTCGGAAACCTCGAAGCGAGACGCGCCCACTTCGACGGC
>DATIQP010000256.1:0-10249 GCA_035470765.1 Polyangiaceae bacterium
GAGCCTCCCGCCCGGCAAGAGCGCCCTCGTGATGGGGTGCGGTCGCGGCCACGAGGCGCGCGCCGCCGCGGCGGCGGGCTGGGGGCGCGTCGTGGGCGTCGACTTCGCCGAGAGCGCGAGGCGCGAGGCCGAGCGGCTGACGGGCGCCGAGCTGGCCTCACGCCTGGAGTGGCGCACGCAGGATCTGTTCGACCTGCCGCGGACGGACGCCGGCGCCTTCGATCTGGTGATCGAGCACACGAGCTTCTGCGCGATCGATCCGGCTCGCCGCGCGGAGTGGATGGCGGTCGTCCGCAGCGTCCTCGCCCCCGGGGGGAAGCTGCTCGGCCTGTTCTACACGCACGGGCGGCCGGGCGGCCCGCCGTTCGGCGCGACCGTGGCCGAGGTACGCGAGGCGCTGCAGCGGGCGAGCCTGCGTGTGGAGCACGACGAGGTGCCCGACGACAGCATCGAACGCCGTCGGGGCGAGGAGCTGCTCGTCTGGGCCGTCGCGGGTTGATTTCGCGCCTGCGGCCTCGTATCTCCCGGCCGTGAAGATCTCTTGCAGCCTCTTGTTCGTCGCGGCGAGCGTCCTCCTGGGTTGCGGCGGCGGCGGGGGCGCGGAAGCGAACGTCCCGGTCGCGCCGCTCGCCTCGGCTCCGGCGCCCGCGCGCAAGTACACCGTCCGATTGCACCGTGAGAGCCACGTCGGCGACAAGAGTCGCGCCGTGATCGACGACGACAAGCAGGAGCACGTCGTCACGCGCCTGCTCGGGGTCCCGCCGGAGAAGTCCGACAAGAAGACGCACAGCCACCTCGTCGGCACGATGGTGGTGCGAGAGATCGGCGATCGGAAGGACGCGCGGCGCACCGAGATCACCGTCACCGAGCTCTGGCAGACCGTCGACGGCGGCGCCCGCACCGTGCTCGCCCCGCCCGGCGCTCGCCTCGCCATCGCGCGCGCCGCCCGCAAGGAGGACGCTCAGGTCACGGTGGACGACAGGCCCGCTCCCAACGAGCTACGCGAGGCCATCGACGACCTGCTCACCCTCACCACGGGTGGCCCGAGCGACGACGAGATCTTCGGGTCGACCGTCCCGCAGCCCATCGGCGCCGAGTGGTCTCCCAACGTCGCCCTCGCCGAGAAGGACATGGGCGAGAAGGGCATCGTCGCGCGGCCAGGCGGGCTGAGCGGCAAGGTCAAGCTCGTCGGCACCGAGCAGGCGAACGGCGCCCCGTGCCTCGACGTGCAGGCCGACATGGACGTCGACGGCATCGAGTCCATCGGCGACCTACCCGCCGGATCGTCGATCCTGAGCGGCCGCGTCAGCGCCCACATGCGAGGCCTCTTCCCCGTCGACGAGAAGCTCGGGCGGATGGGCGAGGAGATGGACGTCGTCACGCGCGCCAAGATGCGCGTGCCCTCGCCGAAAGGCGACGTCGAGGTCGACGTCAAGACCGTCGACCGCCGCACCGCGACCTACATGCCGCTCTAAGTCGTGAGTCGACGTTTCACTCCGAGCTCTCGCCTTCGGCTCGAGCGTGCGGCAGTGATCACCCGGCGAGCACGTGGCGCGCGATGACCATGCGCTGCACCTCGCTCGTGCCCTCGCCAATCTCGCAGATCTTCGCGTCGCGCAGGTGCCGCTCGACGGCGAACTCGCGCGTGTAGCCGTAGCCGCCGTGGATCTGCAGCGACTTGTTGCAGGCGCGCGTGGAGGCTTCGCTCGCGAACAGCTTCGCCATCGACGCCTCGCGCGAATACGGCCGGCCCTGGTCGGCGAGCCACGCCGCGCGGTACGTGAGGATCGACGCCGCGTCGAGCTCCGTCTTGCAGTCCGCGAGCATCCACTGGACGGCCTGGAAATCGGCGATGGGCTTGCCGAACTGCTTGCGGTCCTTCGCGTAGCCGGTGGCCATCTCGAGGGCGCCGTAGCCGAGGCCGAGCGCCATCGCCGCGATCGAGATGCGGCCACGGTCGAGGATCTTCATGGTGTCCATGAAGCCCATGTCCACTTCGCCGAGGCGCTGGGCGTCGCTCACTCGGACGTTCTCGAAGGTGAGCTCGGCGGTGTCGCTCGAGCGGCACCCGAGCTTGAGCAGGTGCTTGCTCGCCACGAAGCCGGGCGTGCCGTGGTCGACGATGAAGGCGGTGATGCCCTTCTGCTTGGAGGCGTTCGGGTTGGTGCGCGCGAGCACGACGCAGAAGCCGCCGACGGAGCCCTGCGTGATGAACATCTTCGTGCCGTTGATGACCCAGTCGCTGCCGTCGCGGCGCGCGGTCGTCGCCAGGCCGGCCGAGTCGCTCCCGCTGCCGGGCTCGGTGAGACCCCACGCGGCGAGCCACTCGCCGCGCGCGGCCTTGGGCAGGTACTTGCGCTTCTGCTCTTCGTTGCCGAAGGCGAGGATGTGGCCGGTCCCAAGGCCGTTGTGCGACGCGATGGTGAGGGCGAGCGAGCCGTCGACGCGGGCGCACTCCTCGACGCAGATCGCGTAGCTGGTCGTGTCCATCCCCGAGCCGCCGTACTCCTCGGGGATGCGGATGCCGAGCAAGCCGAGCTCGGCGAGCTTGGGCACGAGCTCCTTCGGGAAGCGCTCCTCTTCGTCCCACTTGCGGGCGTGAGGGGCGACCTCGCTCCGGGCGAAATCCCGAACGGTCTTGCGGAGCAGGGCGTGATGTTCGCTGAAGTCGAAGTCCATCGAGCCTTTCAGTTACGCGCACCGCCGGGTGGCGTCAATCGGCCCCGGGGCCAGGCCGATCCGGGCGGCGAGCCGGGAGCGGCCTGGCCCGCAAGCCTCAGCTGGCGGCGACGCACACCTTGGTCGAGCTCGTGACCTGGGTGCAGTGGTAGCCGCTCGGGCAGCGGTCGCCGGTGCCGCACGTGCGCGAGCAGTACCGGCTCGACCCATCCTTGACGCACACGCCGGCCGAGCAGTCCGCGCCGCGCGTGCAGGGCTCGCCCATGTCGCTGCCCGGCTTGGTCGGCTTGGGGGTGACCCCTGCGTCCTTGGGCGGGGAGTAGAGGCCCGCGTCGGGATCGCTATCCCCCTGGCTGGCCTTCTCCAGAGCGGCGGCGATGACCTCGGCGAAGGCGTCGGCCCGGGTGTAGATGTTGTGCACGTCCTTGCCGTCGCACGCGGGGCCGCCGCGCGAGACGACGCCGAGCAGCTCGCCCGACGACGAGTCGAGCGCGGGACCTCCGCTGTCGCCGTTGCAGGTGGCCTCGCCGACGAGGAACTCGGCCGAGCCGACGTCCTGGATCTTCACGTGGTCGCGCAGGAGCTTGGTGCCGGCCTCGCCGTCGTCCCCGGTCTTGCCGAAGCCGACGGCGCGCACGTAGTGGCCTGCGACCGGCGGGGACTTGTCGATCTTGACCGGCGCGACGCCGCCGACGGGCTCGTCGAGCACGATGGCGGCGATGTCGTGATCGCAGAGCAGGTCGCTCTTGGGGACGACGATGGCCTTGCCGCGCGCGACGAGACGAGCGGTGGACGCGTCGTCCCCGAGCAGGATGGAGAGCGTGTGGGGGGCACGATTGCCGGAGATCTGCTTGCTCTGCGCCGGGCACGCGACGCCTTCGCTCGTGTACGAGACGCAGTGGCGCGCGGTGAGCACGACGTCGGGGGCGATGAGCGTGCCGGAGCAGAGGCCCTCGCCGCCGATGTCGATCGCGACCACGGCCGGATCGCGCCCGCGATCGGGCACGCCGCGCACGATCTCGACGGTGTCGACCTCCAGGCCACCCGCGTCGCCCGCGTCGGCCGCGCGCGGGGTCGTGTGGGTTTCGTAGCCGGACGAGCACGCGACCACGGACAGGACGCCGACGGCCAGTGCAGAGAAACGAGCGAACGCCTTTGCCATTGCGAAACACCTCCTCGGTGCGCGCGGCATTGCGAGGCGTGTGCCCGAGCCGCCGTGGCTGTTTTCGCGGGCTTGCTGCGATGGCGGCTGGCCGGGGCCACTTTTCGGCCGGCCCGGGCCAGTCGTGACGCGAGGCTCAGGCTCGCGGGTGGACGTTGTCCTTCACCCACTGGATGATCGTCTCGAGCGACGTGCCAGGGGTGAAGACACCGGAGACGCCGGCGCTCTTGAGGCGCTCCATGTCGACCTCGGGGATGATGCCGCCGCCGAACACGACGACGTCGGTGGCGCCCTTCTGCTTGAGCGCGTCGATGACGGCCGGGAAGAGCGTGTTGTGCGCCCCACTCATGATGGACAGGCCCACCGCGTCGACGTCCTCCTGAACGGCCGCGGCGGCGACCATCTCGGGCGTCTGGTGGAGGCCTGTGTAGACCACCTCGAAGCCGGCGTCGCGGAGCGCGCGCGCGACCACCTTGGCCCCGCGATCGTGGCCGTCGAGGCCGGGCTTGGCGACGAGGATGCGGACTTTGCGGTCGGACATCGGGGTTCGACGTGTAGTGCGTCCGGCGAAGGTCGTCAAAACCCGCTTCCGCCTCCGTCTCCGTCCCCGCCTCCGTCTCCGCGTCCGCGTCCGCCTCCGTCTCTGTCCTCGTCCCCGACCCCGCCTCCGCCGCATACCCGCGTAACTCCCAGTGAAATTTTTGACGAAGCTCGAGCGAATAGGCGTCGAGGCCCATGAACACCACCTATTCGCTCACCCCCGTCTCCACGCCCTCCGAAAGCGACCGCTTCGCCGCCGCCATCGCCCACGCCGGCACGTGGGTCGCGTGGTTTCTCGCGCCGCTGCTGGTCTACCTGCTCAAGCGCGGCGAGTCGCGCTACGCGGAGTTTCACGCGCTGCAGGCGCTGATCTGGTCGATCGCGGGGACGATCGTGTCCGCGGCGACGTGCGGCGTGGCGATCCCGGTGTTTCTCGGCTTCCACGTCTACGCGGCCTACAAGGTGCTGCGCGGCGAGGAGTACGAGTACCCGATCGTCGGCAATTTCGCGCGCGGCCTGATGTCCGGTCGCGGCTGAAACCTAGGGCCGGCAGCTCGGGCCGGCGGTCGCGTCGGCGCCGTCCCGTTCGATCCAGCACGGGTCGTCGAAGACGGCGCGCGGGCCGCCGGCGTCGCGGGCCAGCTTGTCCACGACGGCTCGGTCCTCGTCGCGATCGAGCACCCGCGCCTCGATGCGCGGGTGCGGGTTGGACTTGTCGAGGACGTGGTCGTTGTCGGTGAAGACGAGGTGGTAGCCCCACGCGACGACGCGCTGGCGGCCGGCTTGCGGGTCGAGGCGCAGCTCGAGATCGGCCAGCATGCCGAGGCGCGTCCAGCCGTTGAGGTAGACGATGCGGCGATCGGCCTGCGTCGCGGGGAGGGCCGGCGTCCAGCTCTCGCCCTGGTTGGAGACGAGGTTGCCGACGGAGGCGAAGACGGGGACGTGGCGGCCGTCCTCGGTGGTCATCACCTCGAGCGGTGAGACGACGTGAGGGTGGTGAATGACGACTGCGTCGGCGCCGGCCTCGGCGGCGGCGCGGGCCATGGCGAGCATTCCGCGGGTCTGCGGGGCGTACTCCTCGCCGCCGTGGAAGATGGCGATGACTGCGTCGCAACCGCCCTGGATGGCGTCGGCGACGGCCTTGGCCACGCGGAGGCGACCCTCGCGGCTGGGCTTGGCCATGGCGACGCGGCCGGTCGTCTCGCACCCGGGCCGGTGGTCGTTGACGAAGGTGGTCCACGCGACCCCGCAGACTCTGTGGCCGTCCCGCTCGGCGAGGGTGCGCGCGGCGAACGGCTCCTCGCGAGCGGCGCCCATCGCGGCGAAGCCGAGCTCGCCCGCGGTCTGGATCGACGCGGAGAGCCCGGACCCGCCGAGGTCGCACGCGTGGTTGTTGGCGAGGGTGATGGCGGTGACGTCGTCGCCGCGGACGGCCTTCATCCAAGCGGGGGTGGCCGCGAGCGAGAGGGTGCTGGGGTCGATGCCGGAGATCTCGCCGGTCGCCGTCTCGTAGTTGGCGACGACGGCGTCGGCGGAGCGGAAGAGCGGACTCAGGGGAACGAGCGACGCGCCGATGCTCTCGGGCGAGAGGAGCTGCGGCCGGTGCGGGAGCAGGTCGCCCCCGACGAGGACGCGCACGTAGCTCGGCAGAGGTGCGGGCGGCATTTCGATCACGGGGACGGCAGCAGCGATCGCGACGGACGCGTGCGGCGTCTTTTGTGGCGCCGCGGACGCGCACGCGGCGAGCCAGAAACCGAAGAGCGTGGACGCGTACCGCAAGCGGCGATGCTCGGGGACCCCAGGCATCGGGGCCAACTATTCGTCCCCGACGCCGTCTCCGCCTCCGGCCTAGTTCCTTCTCACCGACGGCGAGGCGAGCTCCAAGGTCACGCCCTTCTCCACCACGAACGCGACGTCGCCTGCGGTGAGCTGCTGCGGGACCGGCGCCTCGAGCGAGACCGTCTGCGGGGCTCGGTCCTGATGCGTGCAGACTGCATGAATCTTGTCGCCGCGAATCTCGACGTGGACGTGCTCCACGCTCGGCAGCGCCATGCTCTCGGCGAGGGTGTGCTCGGCGAGCTTGTCGTCCACGGTGACGATCGCGACGCGCGTGGGGGCCCCGGGAACGACGCGCAGGCCGATGCCGTAGTCGCCCTTGCCTCCACGAGCTCGCAGCAGGACGGCGAACGGGCCGGTGGCGCGCACGCCCGCGTCGATCGATGCGCCCGGACCGCTGCCCGCGATCCGCGCGGCGTCGAAGTCCCCCTGCCCGACCATCCGCACGTGCACCGGGCCCGGGACGACGCCCACGAGGGGCGAGCCGCGCAACGCGTCCAGGGCGAAGCCGCCGCCACTCCACGACTGGCCGCCCGACACGGGAACGCGCGCGACCGCGAGCATGCCGAACGCGAGCGGCTGGCCGTCGCGGCGCACGCCCGTGACGATGCCCGTGTCGCCGCGCGTGATTTCCCAGTGGGTGCCGAGGCTGAAGCTCGACGCGACGCCGCTCGGCAAGAGGCGCACGCTGGACAGAGGCAGCGGGGCGCTCGTCCCGTCCGGCGAAGCCTTGCCGACGACGAGCGACTGCACGCCGCCGGGTCCCGCGCTCGCCGCGAGCACGCCGATCGCGTCCGCGAGCAGCGCGGCCGACTCCGGCTTGCCGGCGAGAAAACGGACCATGGCGAGCTCCGTGGCGCGCGGAGCGTCGACCAGCACCATGCCGAGCATCGAGCCGACGGCGACTTCCGGCGAAACGCCGGGCGGCGCGTCGCGCAGGGCCGGCACGCGCAGATCGCCGTGGCTCGCGAGCGTCCGCTTCGTCGCTTCGACGGACAGCTTGGCGGCGAGGTCTGCGAGCGGCGAATGAACCGGGCTCGGCTCGACCTCGTCCTCCGGGAAGGCGCGCGTGGCCTCGGCGGAGTCGATCGCACCGGCGACGGCGAGGACGAGCCCGCGCGACCGAAGGCCCGGGTGCTCTTCGCCGAAGTAGATCGCCTCGACGTGATCGACGGCCAGGGGTCGCAGGCGCCGCACCAGGTCCGCCGCGGCGGCGAGGGCCGGCGCGCTCTTGCCGGAGTCGAGCAGCAGGATGCCGCGTTCGAGCAGCAGGGCGCGCCGAACGGCGTCCAGGCCGAGCCGGTCGGAGCCGTCGATGGCGCGCGTGGGCGAGTCGCCGCCCATGTCGAACGTGGCGAGCATCGCCTGCGCGCGCACGCGCGCCGCCATGGTGGAGAGCGGCGCGCCGGGCAGGAGGTGCGCCGCGTGGCGCTTGAGGTGATCGGCGAGCGCCTTCGCGCACTCCTCGTAGGTGGCGTTGTCGATGCCGGCGCTCGCGTCGTGGACGGGCCGCGCGCTCGTACCCGCGAAAGGCGCGCTGCCGGCGCCGGCGAGGTCGCCGGCCAAGAACCCGTAGATGCGGAGCAGCTCCGCGGCCTCGGCGCTCTGAGGGGCGTCGAGGTTGGGCGAGCGCTCGAAGATCGCGTCGGCGCGCGCGACGAGGCCGCGCGTCACGGCCCGGGCGAGCACGTTGCGCGACGCTTGCGATCCGGCGCCGAAGACGAGCTCACGCAAGAACGCGGCGCGCGCGTCGGTGACCGGCACGGCGAGCGCGGAGGCCATCGCCTCGGCGGACTCGGCGTCGCTGAGATCCGGCCGGGCGACGAGCGCGCGCACGCGCGGGACGTTGGCGACCTGCGCGCCACCGGTGTACTGCCGCACGAGCACGAGCTCGCTCGGCGTGAGCGTGGCCGAGCTCGAGGAGGCCACCAACCACAGCGCGCTCGCGACGAGCCCCCCGAGGCGCGCCTTCATGACCTACTCGTCGCCCTCGTCGTCCTCGTCGTCCTCGTCGTCCTCGTCGGGGAGCTCCGGGAGCGACGCCGACGGCGGGATGGGCTTGCCCTCGCGCTCGGCCTGCTGCCGCGCCTTCTCGGCCGCGACCTTCGCCTGGGCGACCTTCTGCATGATCGCGGGCTTGGGCGCGATCAGCGCGGTCATCGTGCGGGCTTCCATCGCGGCGCGGCCCTCGAGGTTGGCGAGGTCCTCCGTCTCGCGGATGCACTGATCGAGCTGCTCCTGCGCCTTCTCCGGGTGCGTGATCTCGCGGCCGCGGAAGCGCACCGTGAATTTGACCTTGTGGCCGGCCTCGAGGAAGCGGCGCGCCGCCTTCACCTTGAAGGCGATGTCGTGCTCGTCCGTCTTCGGGCGGAGCTTGATCTCCTTGATCTCGACGACGGTCTGCTTGCGCTTGGCCTCGCCGGCCTTCTTCTTCTCTTCGTACTTGTACTTGCCGAAGTCGAGGATCTTGCAGACCGGCGGATCGGCCTTCGGATTGACCTCGACGAGATCGAGCCCTTGTTCCTGGGCGAGGCGCATCGCTTCTTGCGTCCCGAGCACACCGAGCATCGAGCCGTCGGCGGCGATCACGCGCACCTCTGGCACTCGGATGCGGTGGTTGACTCGGATTTGGAATTGCCTCTGATTTTGGCGTGGATCGAATCGCGGACGGCCCAGGGTCATGAGG
Organism: Polyangiaceae bacterium; assembly: GCA_035470765.1. Lineage (GTDB taxonomy): Bacteria > Myxococcota_A > Polyangia > Polyangiales > Polyangiaceae > DASXHD01. Next base: position 8,904 of record DATIQP010000256.1, read on the forward strand.
GTGGCTCTACCTCCAGCTAAATGGCTTCGAAGAAAACGAGACGGGAGAGATAGACGAGGCCTCCGCCGCTGTCCAGACACGCCCCGACGGGGTCCCCGGGTTGGGGTACAGTGCCCTCATGGCCGACCAGCGGGCCGCCATCGCCGACCGCCTCTTCGTGCACTTCATGGCGCCGCTCGTGCTGGGCGGGGAGCTCCGGCCCGGGCGGCCCATCGGGGGCAGGAATGCCCTGGCGCTGTCCGAGCACGGGGACGTGGTCGACCAGGAGCTGCTCTCGCACGTGAACCTCGGCCGTATCCGCCTGGCACGGAGGCTGGTGCCGGTCGACCGGCTGGAGGGCCCCTCCCCGGCGGAGTGGGCGCTCGCCGCCGCGGCGCACGACACGGTGCAGGCCTCCCACCCCGAGCTGGCGGGGCTCTTCCGGGCGAGCGCCCCCGTCCGGCTGCTCAAGGTGGTGAAGCTCACCCTCGAACACATCCCGGAGCCGGCGAGCGTGGGAGAGGCCCTGTCGCGCCACACCTGGCTCTCACGCTTGCTCGAGATCACGCGCACCGACACGAACGTGTCGTTCTGGGTCGGCAAGCGCTCCTTTCTCGGCCAGGACCCTCCGGCACGCCTGCTCGCGTGGCCCGAGCTGCGTCGCGTGCACGTCGACAAGACGCCGCACCCGCTCGTCGACCTGCCGGCGTCCGGCGGTCACGCCAGTCCGTCCGAGTTCGCCGACGTCGTCGGCTCGTTGCTTCGCAAGACGCCGCTCACGGACCTCGCGACGTGCACGCGCCAGGCGCCGGAGTTCCGCTGGTCGCCGGAGCTGCTCGCGCTGCTCTCGACGCGTGGCGGCCGGACGCTCGCGCTGCGCGCTCTCCAGTCGTCGATCGCGCTCGACGTGGAGACCGCCCTGGGGCGCGCTTCGCGCACGCTGCTCGACGCGCGCGCGCAGGCGCCGCTCGCAATCGTCGCGACGCTGCTCGGGGAGCGCTCGCTCGCCGAGGCCGTCGACCGCGCGGAGCGGGCGACGCCCCAGTCGGAGACGAACAGCGAGGACGCCCACGTCGCGCGCGCGGTCGGCGCCTACGGAGCCGTGCGGCTGCTCGCCTCGATGGAGGGCGCGCTCGCGCCGGAGCTCGCGGCGGCCGCGCGCAGCCAGCTCGAGCCGTGGACGCGCACGCCGGCGGCGCTCACCGCGGCGACGCTGCTCGGCTGACCGACGTCTCGGGCTACTTCTTCTTCAGCTGCGGGAAGAAGGGGTTCTTGTCGTCCCACGGGGGCGGGGGCTCGACGTACTCCCACTTGCCGCCGGCCTGGTACGTCATGATGCCGTGCATCGGATCGGCCTCGATGCCGGT
>DATIQP010000257.1:0-7705 GCA_035470765.1 Polyangiaceae bacterium
CCGCAGTCCTGCAGGGCCGACTCGATGGCAACCTTCTCGGCGGAGTCCACCACGTCCGCGAGGGTGCGGCGGCCGTCGCTGCCGGAACGGGGCGGCGTGCTCGGGTAGGCCGAGAGAAGGTCGTCGGCGGTGATGACCCCGTCCTGCACCAGCGCGACGGCCTGCTCGAGCATGTGCTCCAGCTCGCGCACGTTGCCCGGGAAGTCGTAGCGCGCGAGCGCGTCGAGGACGTTGTCCGAGAGGCGCGCGCGCACCTGCATCTTCTGGTTGTACTTGTCGAGGAAGTGCGAGAGCAGCTCGGGCACGTCCTCACGGCGCTCGCGCAGCGGAGGCAGGACGAAGCGCGCGACGTTGAGGCGGTAGTAAAGGTCCTGGCGGAAGCGCTTCTCGGCGACGGCCTTCAGCAGGTCCTGGTTGGTCGCCGCGACGATGCGCACGTCGACGTGAATGGGCTTGTTCTCGCCGACGCGACGGATCTCGTGCTCCTGAATGGCGCGGAGGAGCTTGGCCTGAACGGTGCCCGGCGTCTCGGCGATCTCGTCGAAGAAGAAGGTGCCGCCGTCGGCCTCCTCGAAGAGGCCCTTGCGCGCCGTGACGGCCCCGGTGAACGAACCCTTGGCGTGGCCGAACAGCTCGCTCTCGAGCAGCGTCTCGGTGAGCGCGGCGCAGTTGATGGACACGAACGCCCGATCGGCGCGGCGGCTGTTGGCGTGGATCGCCTTGGCGACGAGCTCCTTGCCCGTGCCGCTCTCGCCCGTGATGAGGACGGTCGCGTCCGTCGGCGCGATGCGGATGATGCGGCCGAGCACCTCGCGGATGGGCGTCGAGCGGCCGACGATGTTCTCGAACTTGTAACGATCCTTGAACTCGGTCGCGAGGAACGCGACCTCGCCCGCGAGGCGCCGGTTGTCGAGCGCCTTCTGGACCTTGACGAGCAGCTCCTGCTCGGTGAACGGCTTCTGGATGTAGTCGAAGGCGCCGAGGCGCATCGCTTCGACGGCGCTCTCGATCGTGCCGTAGGCCGTCATCACGATGACCTCGGTGAGCGGCTGGCGCTCCTTGATCGCGCGGAGGACGTCGATGCCGTCCTTCTGTCCCATTCGAAGGTCCGTGAGGACGAGATCGAACGCACCCGTCGCGCCGTTCGCTGCGCCTTGCTCCCCGTCGGCCGCCTCGTCCACCTCGTAGCCGACCCCGCGCAGCATCATGGCGAGGGTCGTGCGCATGTTGCGCTGGTCGTCGACGATGAGGATCTTGGGCATGGGAACGATTAGCCCCAGCGTTGCACGCGAGAAGCCGCCGTCAATAGACCACGCCGACGTACCAGCGTACCGTCTGCGCGCTCGACAGATCCCACGACTCTCCGGTCGGCATGGTGAACTTCTGCTGCTCACCCGGGAGATAGCCGAGGCCGCCGAGCGGGAAGAAGACGCCGTACTGGAGCGCGGTGTAAAAGCCGCCGATCTTGCTGAGATCGTCGTTCAGCGAGCCGTCCTTGGCCTGGTAGTAGAGCTGCAGATCGAGCTCGACGCCAAGGTCAGGCTGGTGGCCCGGCGCCTGGGAGAACTCGCTGGCGCGGCTCCAGATGAGCGCGGCGCCGCCGCCGACGCGCTGGCCGTTCTGGTTGCGGATGAAGTCGTAGTCGACGCTCGGGCGGAAGTAGTAGGCGCCCTCGATGCGCGTCATGATCTTGCGGAAGAAGATGAGGTCGACGCGGTAGTCCGGATGGAACGAGAAGGTCGAGATCGCGTTGTTGTTCAGCTCGGGGTTGAGGCCCTGCGAGCCGAGCGAGTTCTGCGCCCACTGATCGCCGCTCGCGTACCCGAAGCCGAACTCGAGGTGGAGCTTGTCCTCGATGGCGCGGTACTCCGTCTGTGTGGCCAGGCCCCACATGCGGATGTCCGTCTGCGTGTTGGCGTTGAACCCGCTCCCGGGGATGGCGCCGATCTCGCCGAGGATGGCGACGCCCTCGGCCTCGAAGCGGAACTTCTTGTAGAGGATCTGCAGCCAGAGGTCGGGGATGACGGCCCAGGCGTTGCGGCGGACGATGTCGGTGTTGAGGCTGCCGCTCGAGCTCGTATCGACGTTGATCGGCAGGTACGTGTCCGTCATGTCGAGGTACTGCGTGCGCAGGATCGTGAAGAGGCCGCCGTTGACGACCAGCTCGCCGCGCGCCTGCTTGAGCTTCTGCAGCTCGGGGTTGGTGCGGTGCGCGACGACGAGGCCCCACTCGTTGACGTTGCACATGTTGCAGGTGTTGACCGGCTGGCCGCCGTTGACGTCGTTGGGCGAGGCGGTGCTCGGCCCGCTGCTGATGAAGTCCCACAGGCCCGCGAAGTACAGGTCGAGCGACTTGATGCCGGTGACGAACATGATGCGATCGACGTTCGTCTGGTAGTCGCTGTCGATGTCGTCGCCGGCGTTCTGCGTGATACCGAGACCCCACTGGCTCGGCATGCGCCCGAAGCGCAGCTGACCGACGGGGGTCATGTACTCGGCCCAGGCGCGCTTGAACGCCACGGAGTTGGAGAAGCTGTTGATGCCGGAGGTGGGCGGCCCTTGCGTCGTGCTGAAGGCGGTGATGGGGGCGTAGGTGTTGTAGCCGCTGCCGTAGGCCTGATATCCGCTGCTCGGCAAGTAAGTCTTGTTGCCGTTGTAGGGCTGCCACGCGTAGCTGTCCGGCGTGGAGCCGAGGATCATGTTATCGAACGCGTCGATCTGCGCCATGATCCGCAGGTTGTCGGAGATGTGCAGCTCCGGGTTCATGCGGAAGCGCATGTTCGCGGTGGCCTCCGACTGGTCCTTGCAGGGCGCGGTGCCCGGGATGGCGCCCGTCGCGTCGCACTTGCTCAGCAGGTTCGGTTGGCCGGTCTTGTCGGTGTAGCTGTTGTCGATCGGGTTCGGCCAGAGGATGCCGCCCGTGCGCGGGTCGTGGCGGCCGAGCGAGAAGTTGTGCAGCAGCTCGGCGCGCGTGCGGAAGTAGCCGTGCACCTCGAAGACCGGGCGCGTTCGGCCCCACCAGTCCTCGCTGAATACCTCGTTGGGGTTGGCGGGCACGGGCTCGGTCGCAGGAGCCGGGGTCTTCGCCTCGTCGCCCTTGTTCGACGGGGTCGCCGTCGACGCCGTCCCTGCGGCGGCCCCGGAGGGTGGGGGAGTCGCCGCGGCCGGTGCCGCGGTGGCCGTCGGCGGAGGCGCGTCGGGGACGAGAGACGGGCGCGACGTCGCGGTCGCCGTACCGCTCGGCGTCGGGGCTGCGGTCGCTCCACTTTGTGCGTGCGCGCTGCGTGCTCCCAGCGCGAAGAGCAAGACGAGCGCCGAAGGAGCGAACAGACCGTGCAGCTTGGCTCGCACGTTCCGCATTTCACTCCGAACTCTCGCTTCGCTCGAGCCTGCGGCAGTGATCATCGCGGAGCCTTCTAACATGCCTCTTGTCCCCCCTGTGCCCATTTTCTCATCGCCTCCGGCGGGGAGGTCGAGGACGGGTGACGACGGCCAGCGCCGCTGCGAATATTACGGCTCCCAAAAGGACGCCGAGGGCGGCGTGGGGATGGTGCACCGTCTTCGCGAGAGCGCGCAGCGCGAGGCCCGAGGGAGGCGGCGGACGGAGCTCACCGGCGGACGCGGGACGGGCGGCTTCGAGCTCGGAGCCGCAGAGGGCCGCGTCGTTGCAGACCACGATGCACGCGTGGGCGCGGGGCGGGTCGCTGGTGAAGGCCAAGAGGGTGCGGGCGCGCGCCGCTCCGTCGGACGCCAGGGACTGCTCCAGGGTGAGCGGACCGCCGTGTGCGGCCGTGACGTGGAGCCCGGGCGACGCGCTGCCCATGCGCGAGAGCGTGCTCGACGCGAGCTCGATCAGCTTGGTCTGCGCGAGCTCGGTCGCGTCGTCGCTCCACTGCCCGACGTCTCCGCTCACGCAGCCCCACGCGAGGTCCGTCGCGCCGGCGTGCGAGGCGCTCGCCCACTGCTCGAGGGCGAGCTGCGGCGCCTGCGTCAGATCGGGAGGCGGCAGCGTGCCCGGCGTCGATCCCGGCGGGGGAGCGACGCGCAGCTCGAAGCCCGCCGCGGTCAACCGCCGAGCTCGTCCAGGAACGCAGCCACCTCGTCGCGCAGCGCGACGAGCGCCGAGCGCATGTCGCCCTCGCCCTCGCCGTCCTGACGGGGCGGCGGATCGACCGGGGGCGGGGCCGCGCCGTGGCCCTGGCCGTGCGCCGTGGCCAGCGCGGGCGCTTCCGCCGCGGCGGGCTGCGCAACCTCGCCGTCCCGCGCCGGGCGGACCAGCTGCTTGCGCGCGCCGGCGATGGTGAAGCCCTGGGTGTAGAGCAGCTCGCGCACGCGAAGGAGGTTCTCGACGTCGCGGCGCGAGTAGACTCGCTGCCCGCGCGCGCTCTTGGTCGGCCGGATGCTCCGGAACTCACGCTCCCAGTAGCGCAGCACGTGAGGCTCGACGCCGACGATGTCGGCGACCTCTCCGATGCGGAAGTACAGCTTGGACGGGAGCGTTCCTTCAGCCATGCGAGCCTGGGATCCTCTCAGGGCTTCGCGGCGCCGGGCTCGGCCGCGGCGACGGGCACGCTGGCCGGCGCGGAGCCAGCCTTCCTGTTGAGCGCGTCCTTCAGGTTCTTGCTCACCTTGAAGGTCAGCACGCGGCGCTCGCTGATCTTGATGGGCGCGCCCGTCTGCGGGTTGCGGCCCGGTCGCTCGTCCTTGTCGCGGAGGACGAAGTTGCCGAAGTTCGTGACCTTGATCTTCTCTCCCTTGGAGAGCGTCTCTTTCATCATCTCGAAGACGAGGTCGACGATGTCAGCGGCCTCCTTCTTCGAGAAGCCACCCACGCGCGTGTAGATCGCCTGCACGATCTCTGCTTTGGTCATCGCTCGCCTCGTCCTCGCGTCCCAAGTCCTCGGCTGTGTAACGATCGTGAAGCGAACGCCGAGTCAGCGCGATGGTACGCTATTTGGCACCCTACTCAAGAGGCGCTTGGATTTACGCCGCGAGGTCCCGATCGCGGAGGCTGTCCGCAGCGGGGGGGAGGCTGTCGCTCGACGCGGTGGCCGCGGCCTCGGCCGCGCGCCGGCGGGCGAACTGCTCGGTGGCCACGAGCGTCGCGACGTAGCCGTAGCCGAAGGTGAAGAGCCCGGCGAAGGGCGTCGCGAACCAGTGCCCGGTCTCGATGGAGGCCACCGTCGACCCGAAGGAGAGCAGGCAGAGCGCGACCTCGGTCATGGGAAGGTCGGCGCGGGTGCGGTAACGCTGGCCCACGGTGTCGCCCTTCTTCGGCGTGCGCACGAACTCGCCGCTCATCGTCTGCAGGCCCTCGAAGACGGCCTTCGACAGGTGCGGCGCGAGGCCGGCGCCGAGCGCGAGCAGCGCGGGAAGTTGCTTGAGCGCGTCGATGCGGCGGCGGCCCTGCGCGACCTCGGCCATCGCGTAGAAGGCCGCCAGCGAGCCGGTCGTGCCGATGCAGAGCGGCAGGTCGATCATGAGCATCGTGCGCGGGTCGGTCGCCGGCATGAGGATGAGCGCCGGCAGCAGCAGCACGCTCAAGAAGACCATGAGCGGGTACGCGAAGTGCGGCGTGAGGTGGAAGAACGCCTCGACGCGCTGGTCGAGGCCGAGCCGCGACGTCCACACGCGCTCGAGCAATTTGCGTGCAGTCTGCACGGTCCCCTTCGCCCAGCGGTACTGCTGGGCGCGGAAGGCGCTCACGTCCTCGGGGAGCTCGGCGGGGGTGACCACGTCCTCGCGATAGACGAACTTCCAGCCGCCGAGCTGCGCGCGGTAGGAGAGATCGAGGTCCTCGGTGAGCGTGTCGTGCTGCCAGCCACCCGCGTCGACGATGGCGGCCTTGCGCCACATGCCGCCGGTGCCGGAGAAATTGAACAGCCAGCCCGCCGCGGCGCGCGCGCGGTTCTCGACGAGGTGGTGGCCGTCGAGCATGAGCGCCTGCACGCGCGTGAGCAGCGAGTGGTCGCGATTCAGGTGGCCCCAGCGAGCCTGCACCATGCCCACCTTCGGATCGGTGAAGTGGCCCACGAGCGCGCGGAGGAAGTCCGGCTGAGGGAGGAAGTCCGCGTCGAAGATCGCGATGAGCTCGCCCTTGGCGACCTTCATCCCGGCGTCGAGCGCGCCCGCTTTGTAGCCGGTGCGGTCCACGCGGTGGAGGTACGCGATGTCGAGGTCGCGCGTGGCCTCGTCCGCGGCGAGGCGGCGGATGGCGGCGAGCACGAGCTGGCCCGTCTCGTCGGTGGAGTCGTCGAGGAGCTGGATCTCGAGGCGGTCGCGCGGGTAGTCGATGCGCGCCACGTGCTCGAGGAGACGCACCGCAACCGTCGCCTCGTTGAAGAGCGGGAGCTGCACCGTCACGTGGGGCAGCTCGGCGTCGCTCGCCATGGGCGGCAGCTCGCGCACCGCCTGGAGCTTCTTGCGCAACCTCAGGCAGGTCAAAACGAGGTGGGAGCGATGGAGGCCGTAGCTCGCGAGCAGCAGAAGGACCGCGAAATACGCACTGCAGAGCAGGACGTGCATGAGCCCGGAGCTAAACAGCCGAGCTTTTTACGATTGTCACTGACTTGTAATTCGTTGTCTTACGCCGTAACGCGGCGCGCTAATGCGGAGCTCGAGCCAGATCCTGGTTGAACCATATCGACGCGCCGAAGAAGAACAGCGCGTGCGTGTAGCCCCCCGCGGGCCCGACGGCGAAGTCGAACCGCGGCAGGATGCGCATCGCCGAGCCGGCTCGGATGTGCAAAGCGATGGTCGCGAGCGCGTCGGGGCCGTCGACGGCGTTGGCGTTGCCGAGCGCGTCGCCGATGAAGTAGCGCCGGTAGCCGAGGCCGAGGCCGAAGAAGCCGCCGAGGCCGTCCGGGTTGGTGAGGTAGCCGACCTCCGTGCCGAAGAGGATGGCGTTGACGTTTCTCGCCGAGCTCGCGGGCGAGATGTAGAAGCTGCCGCCGAAGAGCAGGCCGCCGTAGAAGTGTTCGTAGATCGTGGCGCCCGCTTCGAGCGTGAGATCGACGGCCGTCGTGATGGCGACCGGGAGCTGCGGCGACTGGCCGACGTCGCCGGCCGGGAGGATGGCGCCGATGCGCAGCCCGCCCATGATGCTCAGCGGGACGGGCAGGGCCTTCTTCTTCGGCGCCTTGGGCTCCTCGGGCGGGAGCTCGTGGGCGTCCGTCGCCGGCGCCGAGGCCGACGCCGTCTCGGTCGCCGAGCTCGAAGCCGGCGCCGAGGCCGTCCCCGAATCGGTGGCCGAAGCCGCTCCCGCATCCGCAGTCGCCTGCGCGAGGGCGAGGGGCGCCCCGAGAGTGGCGGCGACGAACGCCGCAGCTGCCGTCGCGCGCATCGTCAGTAGGCGGGCGGGGGGGCGGCGGTGGCAGGCTGGGAGGGCTTGCTGAGCGGGAGCTCCCAGTAGCCGGAGACGCCGAGGGTGAAGAAGCCGTGGATGAAGCTGATCGTGCTGTCGTTCGGGTCGGAGAACGAGCCGATGTAGAAGTCCGCCTTCGGGATGATGCGGAACGAGCCCCACTTGAACTGCATGCCGAGGCCGAAGACGAACTCGCCGCCGCCGGTCGACATGTTGCCGTAGGAGATCGTGCGGTAGCCGCCTCCGAGCTCGCCATAGAAGCCCACGCCGTCCGGGTTGCTCATGAAGCCGAGCAGGGCGTCGATCGCGAGGCTCGCCCCGGCGTAGTTGGCGTTGTAGAAG
>DATIQP010000258.1:0-17939 GCA_035470765.1 Polyangiaceae bacterium
GTGGATCCGCTCCGTCTCCTTGCGCATCCGCGCGAGGTACTCGGCCTGCTCGTCGGCCGGCACGTCGCCCGAGATCAAGAGGTCCTGGATGCCCATGATCGCGGTGATCGGGTTGCCGATCTCGTGGGCCATGCCGGCCGCGAGCCGCCCGACGCTCGCGAGCCGCTCGCTCCGGACGAGGTGCGCCTGCGCCTCGGTGAGCCGGCGCGTCGTCTCGGTGAGCTCGTCGACCTTCCGGCGCAGCTTTTCCTCGTCGGCGAGCAGGCGCGTCGTCATCGTGTTCACGCTCGACGAAAGCTCCACGAGCTCGCGCGCACCCGCTGGCGGGACCTCGAGCTTGCGCGCGCCGGTGGCGACGCGATCGGTCGCCCGCGCGAGCGCCTCGACGGGCCGCACGATCAGGCGCGTCAGCGCGACGTAGACGATGAACGCGAACGCGAGGCCGAACGCGGCCATGTAGACGGCCACGAGGCGCACGAGCGGCGCCGCGCGGTCGGTCGCCTCGCCGGTGCGCATGCGCGCGACGACCACGCCCGACGGGCGAGGGATGGTGACCTCCACGGCACGGCCGAACGCGCCGCGCACGTCCTCGGTGCGCTCGCCGAAGGGCGGCGCGGGGGCTTCCATCGCTGCGATCTCGCGCGGCTCGCCGGCGCACGCGATGACGGCGCCGCGCTCGTCGTAGACGCACACCGCGTCGACGCCCTCCCCTCCCGTGTGGCTCTCGAGCACGCTCTTCAGCGCCGCCTCGTCGTGGACGTCGATCTCGGCGGCGTGCGCGGCGACGGCTCGACCCAGCGCGCGCGCGGAGTCCTCGCGCAGCCCGTGCAGCGCGACGCGCGTCAGGCTCGCCACGGCGAAGAAGAGCGGCACGAACGCGAGCGCCATCAGCCCGACGACGGCCAGCACGATCTGCAAACGAAGGCCGGGCGCGCGTCGCACGAAGCCGAGCATAAGCGAAGGCAAGTGTCGGCGCGCTAACTGCACGCCGACCGCGATGCAGATTACACGGTCAAGGCCCTGGCGGCGCGGGGGCCTGCGCGAGGTAGTCGACGAGCAACTGCCACTGCTCCTCGGTCATCCTCACCCGCGACCGATGCTTCACCAGCGCCTTCTCGAGCTTCTGGCGCGTCCTCGTCCCCGGCTCCACGCGCTTGTGGCACGCTCCGCACTTCGCGTGGTGGATCTCGGCCACCTCGCGGTACGGCGGCGGAACGCTCTGCGGATCGAACGGCGGCTCGCGGCTGCACGCCCACGACGCCACCGCGAGCCCGACGGCGACGAGCGCGACGGGGATGGGCGCACGCCTCGTCATGGGGCCTTGACGCCGAACGCGGCCTCCACCGCGCACGCGACGCCCCCGCCCTCGAGGCTGGTCTGCGTCAATCGATCGCTCGCGATCGCCTTCACCGCGTCGGGCGCTTGGCCCATCGCGAACGAGCGCCCCGCGACGCGCAGCATGGGGATGTCGTTGAGCCAGTCGCCGACGGCGACGACCTCCTCGATCGACACCTGGTAGTGGTCCGCGATGAGCTGCAGCGCCGTGCCCTTGTTGCCGCCCGCGGCGCGGACGATCATCCCCCACCGGTCGTCGGTGGTCTTGGCCGGGAACATGGCCACCTGCACGTGGTTGCCGACGCGCTCGGCGATGGCCTCCATGGCCCGCTGGATCTGGTGGTGCTCGCCCACGGCGACGACCGCGGTCACGCCCTCGTCCGCCTCCCAGAACGGGTGCGCCGTCGTGCGGCCCGCGGCGACGAGCGAGGTCGACCACGTGCTCACGTAGCCGAGGTACGGCACGCCGTCGCTGTCGTAGACGACCTGATCCTGCGCGAAGAGGAACGTCGCCGCGCCGGCCTCGGCCATCGCCTCGCGCAGCGCGAGGGCGCGGTCACCCGAGAGGGCGTGGCTGTGCAGCGTGCGGTGCGTCTCGGTGCTGACGATCTGGCTGCCGTCTACGCACCCGACCGGCCCGCGCAGGCCCAGCATCTCGGCCACCGGCCGCGTACCGGAATAGAGCCGCCCGGTCACGATGGTGACGTGGACCCCGGCCTCGCGCAGCGCCGTGAGCGATCGCAGGTCCGTGTCGTGCGGCAGACCCGTCGGGCCGAGGAGGGTGCCGTCGAGGTCGACGGCGCACAGCTTGTACTTCACACGCTTCCGGTTCAAGACTCTCCTCGCGCTTCGCGCTCGGTCGTCTTCCACCTCGGACGGCGACTTCGTCTCCGACCGTCGGTTCAACGTTTCGGTCCGAGCTCTCGCTCCGCTCGAGCGTGCGGACCGGTCAGGAGGCCGGGTAGACCGAGACCTTGCGCTGGTCCTTGGAGCGGTATTCGTACTTTACGACGCCGTCGACGAGGGCGAAGAGCGTGAAGTCCTTGCCGAGCCCGACGTTCTTGCCGGCGGCGATGGTGCTGCCGACCTGGCGAACGAGGATGCTGCCGGCCGAGACCTTCTCGCCGCCGTAGACCTTGATGCCACGCCGCTGGGAGTTGCTGTCGCGCCCGTTGCGCGTGCTGCCTGCGCCTTTTTTGTGAGCCATGACTTACCTCAGCCCACCACGTTGGTGATCTCGAGCGCCGTGAACGGCTGCCGGTGACCGGTCTTGCGGTGGTAGTTCTTGCGGCGGCGGAACTTGAAGATGATGACCTTCTTGCCGCGGTCCTGCTCGAGGATCTTCGCCTCGACCTTGGCGCCCGCGACCAGGGGCTTGCCGAGCTTGAGCGTCTCGCCGCCGATCAGGAGCACCTGATCGAAGCTGACCGCGTCGCCGACGTTGCCGGGGAGCTTCTCGATGAAGATCTTGTCGCCCTTGGCGACCCGGTACTGCTTCCCGCCCGTTTTGATGACCGCGTACATTGGAAATTCCCTCTTGGATGTGCCGGGCGATGAGCTCGCGAGCCCAGGAGCCGGCGGGGGACGCGGGAGTATACGGATGGCGAGTGAGTTGTAAAGGCGAATGCGGAACGAGGAGCAGGAACGGGAGTGGGAATGGGCGCGGGGTTTGCTAGCTTGGAACGCATGAGGCGCTCAGGGCTGATTTTCGCAGTATTATTGCTGGTGGCGTGCAGCGCGCCGGACCCGGGGGTGGAGGGTTTGACCAGGGGGCAGTTCAAGGACGGCGGCTCGGAGGGCGGCGTGCAGGGCGACTCGGGCAAGCCGTCCGACGGAGGTGGGGGCGGCGACGGCCAGGCCGACACGGCGCCGCCGAGCGCGGACGCATTCACCGGGGCGGGCGCGTACGCCAGCCAGAAGCCGGCCACGAGCGCGGTGACCTACCACATGAACAACAACGTCGGCGTCACCCCGGGAAAGGGCGTCGACTGCCTGAGCTGCCACAAGAACGGCGGCGCGGGGGCGAACTTCCTCTTCGCGGGGACGATCTTCCAGGACAAGGCGGGGACGATGCCCGCGGTCGACACGGAGATCCGCGTCCGCGGCAACGACGGCACCGGCTACATCGGCCACAGCGACGACGACGGCAACTTCTGGTTCAAGGCGGGGACGAGCAGCGTCGTGACGCCCGCGCTCACCGGCGCCCGCGACGGCGCGCAGACCGCCCTCATGACCGGCAACATCACGGCTTTCAGCTGCAACACGTGCCACGACGGCAACACGACCGACCCGATGCACTTGCCCTGACCACTTCCGGCCGATTGATTTAGAGTGGCCGCGCCCATGGCCAACGGCTACCTCGCGATCGTCCTTCACGCTCACCTGCCGTTCGTGCGTCACCCGGAGAACGAGCGTCACCTCGAGGAGCGCTGGCTCTTCGAGGCGCTGATCGAGTGCTACCTGCCGCTCATCGACATCCTCGACCGCCTCGCGGAAGAGGGCGTGCCGGTGGCGATGACGATGAGCCTCACGCCGCCGCTCGCGGCGATGCTGCGCGACGAGCTGCTCTGCGAGCGCTTCGAGCAGCACCTCGCGCGGATGGAGTCGCTCAGCGAAAAGGAGATGGTGCGGCTCTACGGCGACGAGGAGTTCGCCCCGCTCGCCACGTTCTACCGCGAGGAGATGGCGCGCGTGCGCGCGGTGTGGGAGCGGCACGGGCGCGACGTCGTCGGCGCGCTGCGCTCGCACTGGGACGCGGGTCGGCTCGAGCTCATCACCTGCTCGGCCACGCACTGCTACCTGCCGGCGATGCTGTCCCAGCCGGAGGGCATCCGCGCGCAGCTCGAGCTCGGCATGACCGGCTTCGAGCGCATCGTCGGGCGGCGGCCGCTCGGCATGTGGCTGCCCGAGTGCGCGTACCACCCCGAAATCGACGAGGCGATGGCCGCCGCGGGCGTGCGCTTCACCATCCTCGACACGCACGGCGTGACGCGCGCTCGCCCGCAGCCGCCGTTCGGCGAGCACGCGCCCATCCTGTCGCCGGGCGGCGTCGCGTTCTTCGCGCGCGATCAGGAGTCGAGCCGGCAGGTGTGGTCGCGCGAGGAGGGCTACCCCGGCGACGCGTACTACCGCGACTTCTACCGCGACATCGGCTTCGACCTGCCGGAGGAGCACCTGCACGGCGAGGTCGTCGGCGACGGCAACCGCCTGATGACCGGCATCAAGTACTACCGCATCACCGGCAAGCGCATTCACAAGCAGCCCTACATCCCGGGCGCCGCGAAGAACCGTGTGTGGGAGCACGCCGGCGACTTCGTGCGCAACCGCTCGATGCAGATGGGGTACCTCGCGCGCACCATGGGCGGCGTCCCGCCCATCGTCGTCTCGCCGTACGACGCCGAGCTCTTCGGGCACTGGTGGTTCGAGGGGCCGATGTTCCTCGAGGCGGTCTTCCGGCGCCTCGCGCAGGACGCCAAGGACGACGTGGAGCCGATCACGCTGCGCGGCTACCTCGATCGCTTCCCCGTCGCGACCTCGGCCACGCCGAGCGCGTCGTCGTGGGGCGCGGGCGGCTACGGCGAGGTGTGGGTCGGGCCCCAGTCGGCGTGGGTCTGGCGGCACGTCCACCACGCCACGCGCTACATCGGCTGGCTCGTCGAACGGCACGGCGGCTCGTCCGGCGCGCGCGGCAAGGCGCTCGATCAAGCCATCCGAGAGCTCCTCTTGCTGCAGTCGAGCGACTGGCCGTTCATCCTCCACACCGGCACTTCCACCGGCTACGCGCTCGCGCGGCTGCAGGCGCACACGCACCGCCTCCGCAGGCTCGGCCACCTCGTGCAGACCGGGCAGATCGCCGGCGACGACGCCAAGTGGCTCGACGACGTCTGCTCGCGCGACAACTTCTTCCACCAGCTCGGCAGCGAAACCCTCCGCGGGCCGTTCTACTCGGATGGAGCATGATGAAACTCGAAGGCACCTACACCGCGATCGCGACCCCGTTCTCCGCCGACGCGAAGTCCGTCGACTTCGAGGCGCTCGACGCGCTCATCGATCACCAGATCAAGGGCGGCGTGACGGGCCTGGTCCCCTGCGGGACCACCGGTGAGAGCCCGACGCTCTCGCACGCCGAGCAGCGCGAGGTCATCGCCCGCACGATCGCGAGGGCCAAGGGCAAGGTGCAGGTCATCGCGGGGACCGGCTCGTATTCGACCGACGATGCGATCGAGAAGTCGCAGCACGCCGAGAAGGCGGGCGCCGACGCCGTGATGGTCGTCGTGCCGTACTACAACAAGCCCACGCAGGAGGGGCTCGTGCGCCACTTCGTCGCCGTGGCCAAGTCCGTCCGCTGCCCGATCGTCATCTACAACATCCCCGGCCGCACCGGCATCGACCTCTCCGTCGACGCGATGGCGCGCATCCTCGACGCGGCGCCGAACGTGCTCGCGACGAAGGAGGCGACCGGCAACGTGATCCGCGCCGAGCAGCTCGCGGTGCGCTTCGGAGATCGGCTGACGGTGCTCTCGGGCGACGACTCGCTGACGCTCCCGATGATCGCCGTCGGCGCCAAGGGCGTGATCAGCGTGGCATCGAACGTCGTGCCCGCGGAGGTGTCGCGCGCGACGGCGCTCGCGCTCGCGGGGGACCTCGCGCCCGCGCGGGCCGCGCACCTGAAGCTCCTGCCGCTGTTCGAAGCGCTGTTCATCGAGGCGAACCCGGGCCCGGTCAAGGCCGCCCTCGCGCATCGCGGGATCGGGCGTGACGTGCTGCGCCTTCCGATGGCTCCGGTGACCGAGGCGACCAAGGCCAAGGTGCTGGCGGCGCTCGAGGCCGCGACGGGGCCCAGGTGACGGGCAGCGCGCTCGTCCCCATCGCGGTGCTCGGCGCCGGCGGACGCATGGGCCGCTCGTTGATGCGACTCGCGGCCGAGCACGGCGCGCGCGTCGTCGCCGCGATCGACAGGGCCGAGGCGGGCCGCGACGCTGGCGAGCTCGCGGGCGCCGGCCGATCGGGCCTCGCCGTGGCGGCCGACCTCGGCGGGCTGAAGGCTTCCGGCGCGAAGGTCCTGATCGATTTCTCGTCGCCGGCCGTGGTCGCGGAGGCGGCTCGTGCCTGCGCCGACGCGGGCGTCGCCCTCGTGAGCGGGACGACGGGGCTCGAGGCCGAAGGGACGCGCGCGCTCGACGCCGCGGCCGGTCGAGTGGCCGTCCTTTGGGAGCCGAACATGAGCGTCGGCGTCCTCGTGCTGAGCGATCTGCTCCGCAGCGCGATCGCGCTGCTCGGCCCGGGCTTCGACGTCGAGATCGTCGAGACCCACCACCGCCTCAAGGCGGACGCGCCGAGCGGCACCGCGGCCCGCCTCGCCGAGATCGCGAAGGACGAGGTCGGCAAGCGCGGCGAGGGCGCGCCGGTGCTCGTGAAGGGACGCGACGGCAAGCCCGGCGCGCGCCGTCCGAACGAGATCGGCGTGCTCGCGGTGCGCGGCGGCGACGTGGTGGGAGACCACGTCGTGCACCTGCTCGGCGAGGGCGAGCGGCTCGAGCTCGTGCACCGCGCGAGCAGCCGCGACGTGTTCGCGATCGGCGCGCTGCGCGCGGCGGCGTGGCTGGCGGGCAAGCCCGCGGGCCGCTACACGCTGCGCGACGTCGTCAAAACGTGAGCAACGCGTCGACGCCGGCGACGTTCGGCCCGAACGTCGGGAGGATGCGCAGGCGCGCCGCGGGGCTGCTCGGCGCCGAATCTTCCTTGGGGTGATCGGTGGCGACCAGGATCGCACCGACGGTGATGAGGCCCACGCCGACGCCACCCATGATCCACGCGATGGTGCCGTTCGTGGTGGCCGACCGCGCCGAGTCGCACGCGGCGTTGACGCCGGCGGGCTGGTAGGCGTTGTTGGCCGCGCTCCCGGCCGTGCAGAGCTGCTGCGCGGGCAGCGCCGGGTTGCCCGGATCGGTCTTGCCGGTGCGGAACTTGTCCCAGTCGCTCATGCCGCTCGCATAGCTCGCGGCGAGCACCGCGCTGACCACGCCCGCGACCACGCCGAGGCCGATCGCCGAGAAGCCGACGACCTTCTTGACCGGGAACGGCTTCGACGGCCCCGCCTCGACGGGTCCGGTCGCCGGGCCCGCCTTCACGGCGATCGCGACCTCGGTCTGCGAGCCCGCGGTGACGTTCACCGACTGGGCCGTGGACGACATGCCCTCGACCTGGACGTCGACCTGATGGGCCCCTGCGCCGACGAGCAGCGTCGACATGCCGTGGTCGAGCTGCCCGGCCGCCGCACCATCCACGAGGACCACACCCTTGTCGGCGCCCGGAGCCTTGACGATGAGCGTGCCCTGCGCCACCTGACCCGTGAGTCGCTCGAAGAGCTGGGCCGCGATGCGCTTCAGCGCCTCGTCGTTCTGGTCCTTGAGGTTGTCGCTGTAGGTCTCCTTGGCAACCTGCTCGGGCTTGCCGCGGGCCCAGAGGTGGACCTCGGCGTTGACCTGGTGCGCGATCGACGCCTTGGTCACCGAGCCCCAGAAGAAGCGATCCGTCTTGAGCTGGTCGCCGATACGCTGCAGGCAAGCGGCGTCGGGCCGGGTCGGGCACTTGAGCGCGGGCAGCAGCGTGCTCAGCGCCATGTTCGACTCCGCGATCTGCCAGCCCGGCGTGTTGCGCACCCTGGCGCGCAGCGCCGAGGTGAGCGCGTCGGCTTGATCCTCGCTCGCGTCGTCCGAATCCAGCGCGATGACGTGGACGAGCGAGGAGCGATCCGCCCGCGCCGCTCGCGGCAAGAACAAGCACGCGAGCAGAACCATCCACGACAGCAACGCGACGTAAGTTGAGCGGCGGGCGAGCATGGTTCTACGGTACCGTGATTGTGCCGAAGGGGGCAACGTCACGAAAACATGAGAATCAGCGGCGGTATCCATCGATCGCGCGTCCTCGGCGCTCCGCGGGGCGCGCACACGCGGCCCACCTCCGACCGGGTGCGGGAGGCGCTCTTCTCCATGCTCGCCTCGCGCGGCGCGCTCGAGTCGGCCGTCGTCCTCGACCTCTACGCCGGGACGGGCGCGCTCGGCCTCGAGGCGCTCTCGCGCGGGGCGGCGCGCGCGACGTTCGTCGAGTCCGACAGGCGGGCTCTCGAGGCGCTGGGGCAGAACATCGCGGCGCTTCGCGAAGGCCACCGCGCCCGCGTGGTGCCGCTGCCGGTCTCGCGCGCGCTGCCGCGGCTCGCGGGCGAGTCGTTCACACTGGTCCTCTGCGACCCGCCGTACGCCGACGTACCGTCCGGGGCGGTGAACGAGACCTTGAAGCTGGCTCGTCCGATGCTCGCCGCCTCTGCCCTCGTCGTGCTCGAGCACGCCACGCGCGATCCGTCGCCCAGCCTCGATGGGCTGAGCCTCACCCTGACGCGCAGCTACGGCGATACGTCCATCGCGTTCTACGAGGCCAGCCCGCTCGAATGATCCGAGTTCGCCTTTTCGGGTTCCACTGTATACTCGCGGCGGATCCATGAGCTCCCTCCCGCCCCCTTCCCAATCGGGCGCGCAGTCGTCTGGCGGAAACGGTAAGTACATCGCCATCGCGCTCCTCCTCCTCTTCGGCATGGGAGGCATCGCCTTCTGGAAGTTCCACAGCAGCCAGACCGAGACGCCCAAGCCGGGGCCCACGGTCGTGGCCACCGTCGCCTCGTCGGCCCCCACCAGCGCTCTGATCGACGACGTGCCGCCGCCGCCTCCCATCGTCGAGGCAGGCCCGGAGCCGACCACCCACTACTCGTCGGCCGGCAATCCGTGCGAGGTCACGAGCTGCGGCGGGAGCGTCGGCACCGACACCGAGGGAGGTCTCGCGATGCTCGCCCGGCAGACGCGGCGCAAGTGCTACGAGCCCGCGCTCGCCAGCGACCCCACGCTCACCGGCCACGTCAACTTGCACCTCAAGATCGCGTCGAACGGCACCATCTGCTCGGCCTCCGTGGCGAGCAACGACATGTCCTCGAGCTCCGTCGGGGAGTGCGCGGCCCGCATGCTCATGTCCTCGGGCCACGTCCCTCCGCCGAGGGGCGGCTGCGTGAACGTGGACTTCCCGCTGAACTACGTCCCGGCCGGGAGCCACTGATGCGAGCCGCGCTGCTTGCGATGCTGCTCGGGATGTCGGCCGCCGCTTGCGTGGACGGCACGACACCGGACTGCTCCACGCCCGCTAGCGGGTGCTTCCCGGGAGACGCATCTGCACAACCGGACTCGAACGGCGACGCCTCGGGGGCGACCGACGCTGCGGACGCGGATGCTGGTCCGCCCGCGGACGCCGCGGTCGACTGACGCATGCCGAACGACAAGGACGACCGCGAAAGGGGCTCGACTCCGAAGACACCGGCGGCGGCGCCGCTTCCGCTGCGGTCTCCCGCCAGCGTGCCTCCGCCACGGCCCGCGTCCAGCGTCCCGCCGACACCAGGGCCTCCGTCCAGCGTCCCGCCCACACGCGGCGGCTCGTTCACCCCGCAAACCCCGCGCCCTCCCGCCGGGCCGAGCGAGCGCGCGGCAAACCCGACGTCGCCTCTGCGCGCGACCGGTCGGTTCAATCTGCCCACGGGCACCGCGCCCTCGTCGATGCGCACGCCGGCCGTCCGCCGGGCCTCGTCCCTTCGCATGTCGGCGCTCGATTTCGATCTCGTGAACGCGTCGCGGCGCATCCTCGAAGGATCGCTGTCGCTCGTACCGGGCGAGCGCGCGATCGTCATCACCGATCGGGAGCGCTCCGAGCTCATCCCGGCCCTCGCCGACATCGCCGGCCTCACCGGCGCTCGGTGCGACGTGCTCGTCCTCGAGGAGCTCGGGGCCAGGCCGTTCAGCAGCCTGCCGCCCGCCATCGAGGAGGCGCTGGCGCAGGCCCAGGCGAGCTTGCTGCTCATCGGCTTCGTCGAGGGCGAACAGCCCATGCGGCTCCGCCTCCTCGAGCGCGTCAAGGAGCTCGGCATCCGCCACGCGCACATGGTCGGCGTGACGCGCCGGACGATGCTCGCCGGCTTCTCGGTCGACCCCACGCGCATCCTCGACGCGACGCGCGCCGTTCGGATGCGCCTGCGGCCGAACTCGAAGCTACACCTCCGCACGCCGGCGGGCAGCGATCTCCACGTGACGCTCGACCCGGCGCACCGCTGGGCCGAGCACCTCGGGGTCATCAGGCCGGGCCGATGGGAGAATCTCCCGTCGGGCGAGCTGATGACCTCGCCGGAGTCGGTCGAGGGCGTCTTCGTCGCCGACGCGAGCGCCGGCGGGCAGTTCGGAGCGGCCGCTGGCGTGCTGTCGAGGACCCCCATCCGCCTCGAGATCCAGGGCACCACCGTCAAGAGCGTCTCGTCTCCGGACTCGAGCCTCCAGCGCGGCGTCGAGCAGTTCCTCTCCCAGGAACGCCTCTGCGCGCGCGTCGGCACGATCGTCCTCGGGACCAACGTCGGCATCCTCACGCCGACCGGCGAGCTGATGTGCGACCAGAACCTGCCGGGCCTGCACATCAGCCTCGGCTCCACGTTCCCCGACATGACCGGCGCCGCGCCGACGACCCCGCACCAGCTCTCGCTGACCTGCCAGGCGAGCGACGTCGACCTCGACGGCGTGCCGCTCTTGCGCGCCGGCCGCTACATGGTCTGAGCCGTCGCTCATGGCCGAAGAACCGACGTCCGTCCTGCTCACGGTCGCCTACGACGGGGAGGCGTTCGCCGGGTGGGCGGCGCAGAAGGACGCGCGCACGGTGCAGGGCGTGCTGCTCGACGCGCTCAGGGCGATGGACCCAGGCGTGGAGGCGCTGCGAGGCGCGAGCCGCACGGACGCGGGCGTCCACGCGGAGGGCCAGCTCGCCGCCTTCGATCCCACGCGCGCGATCGACGCCCGCGGCTGGGTGCTGGGCCTGGATTCCCACCTGCCGGACGACGTAGCCGTCCGAGCGGCGCGCGCCGTGCCGTTCGGCTACGATCCGAGGAGGATGTCGCGCCGCAAGCGCTACCGCTACGGGCTCCTTCTCGATCAGGTGCGCGACCCGCTGCTGCGCGGTCGAGCCTGGCGCATCGGCTACGAGCTCGATCTCGAGCGCATGGCCCGCGAGGCCCAGCGCACCGAAGGCACGCACGATTTCCGCGCCTTCCGCACGTCGCACGATCAGAGGCAGAACACAGTGCGTACCCTCGAGCGCGTCGCCGTCGAACGACGGAGCGATCGGGTGGTTACGATCGCCGTGACCGGGACGGCCTTCATGCACAACATGGTGCGCATCCTCGTGGGGACGCTCGTCGACGTGGCGCGCGGCCAGCTCGACGAGGGCGCGGTGACGCGAGCGATCGCCAGCGGCGAGCGCAAGGACCTCGGGCCAACGGCGCCTGCGCACGGGCTCTGCCTCGAGCACGTCGACGCCGCGATCCCGGACACGGCGGGGGTGCCATGGCCGCGGTGAGCGCTCAGGCGCACGTGATGGTCCGCGCGCCGCGGCCGGGCGACGGTCACGCCGTGGCATCGCTCTGGCGCGAGCTCTGGGACGTGCACGAGGGCTGGGGCGGCTATCCGGGCGCGAAGGACGAGGCGACCTACGCCCGCGTCGCCGCCCGCATCGAGCACGAGGCCCGCGCGCGCCAGGGCAGCTTCGCGCTCGGGCGCCACCTGCACCTCGTCGCGACGCTCGCGGGCGAGGTGATCGGGCAGGTCGAGGGCTGGCACGACCGCTACGGCGTCGACGCGCAGACGCCGTCCACGTGCGAGGTGCGCTCGCTCATCGTCGCCTCGGGCGCCCGCCACTGCGGGGCCGGCGCCGCGCTGCTGCGGTCGCTCGGCGACGCGGCCTCGGCGATCGCCCTGGGCTCGACGGTCCTCGCGGCCGAGGTCCTCGAGCCGAACCCGGCGCACGCGTTCTACGAGAAGGTGGGCTACACGCCCGTCGCTTACAACCTCCGGACGACGACCGCCAACGCGCGCTGGCCCGAGCGCGCCCGCACCGCCACGGCGCGCGACGCGCTGCCCATCGCCATCCTCGAGTCGGCCCTCGCGACGCGGCGCAAGCGAGTGCAGGACGCCCGGTTCGATCCGCCGCGCGCCGTCGACGCGTCGTGGCTCGGCGCCATCGCCGCCCACCTGCAGAACGTCGAAGGCCAGATGCCTCTCGAGCTCGTCGCCCTCGACGGGACCGGCGCGGTCCGCGCGTGCGCGACGCTGCTCGTCATGACGCTCGACCCGCCCTTCTTGCCCGTCCGCCGCGCCGCGCTCGCGCGCGCGAGCATCGACCCCGCCGTCGACCCTGACGAGCTGTTGCCGCCGCTCGTCGAGCTCGCCGCCCACATCGCCGCGCGCAACGGCGCCGCGACGATGGAGATCACCGACCTGCCACCCCCGGCGACGCCCATGTACGACGCCATTCGACGGACGGGCGCGGTGCCGTGGTCGCGCGTGGTCACCCGGCTGGTCCGGCCCCTGCCCCGTCCCGTTTAGCGTGCTAACAAACGGAATGGTGGCCACCTTTCGCGTGTTTTTCGCCCGGAGGCATTCGCCGATGTTTCGTACCGCTCAGTCGCTCGCCCTCGCCGCCGC
Source organism: Polyangiaceae bacterium (assembly GCA_035470765.1). GTDB lineage: Bacteria > Myxococcota_A > Polyangia > Polyangiales > Polyangiaceae > DASXHD01. The sequence continues at coordinate 12,891 of DATIQP010000258.1, forward strand.
CGTGGTGGCCGCTCCCGGGATCGCCCTCGCGCAGCAGGCGCCGCCGGCCGCAGCGGCGGCGCAGATGTCCGACGCGCGCCGCCTCTCGGACGCGTTCGTGTCCGTCGCCAACCGCGTCAGCCCGAGCGTCGTCCAGATCGACGTCACCACGCGCGACTCGAACAACGACCCGGTCATGCGCATGCTCGGCGGCGGCGGCGACTCGCCCGTGGCGCACGGCACCGGCTCCGGCGTCGTCTTCACGCCGGACGGCGCCATCCTCACCAACAACCACGTGGTGGACGGCGCGCTCACCATCAACGTCCACCTCCGCGACGGGCGCTTCTTGCCCGGGCGCCTCGTCGGCCGCGACCCCGCCGCCGACCTCGCCGTCATCAAGGTCAACGCCCAGGGCCTCGTCGCCGCGCGCTTCGCCGACTCGGACCAGTCCCGCGTCGGCGAGCTGGTCGTCGCGATCGGCTCGCCGTTCGGGCTCGACTACACCGTCACGACCGGCGTGCTCAGCGCGAAGGGCCGCGGAGGGCTCGGGGTGAACGCGATCGAGGACTACCTGCAGACGGACGCGAGCATCAACCCCGGCAACTCCGGCGGCCCGCTCACCAACCTCGACGGGCAGGTCCTCGGCATCAACACCATGATCGTCGGCCGCGGCAGCGGCATCGGCTTCGCGGTGCCCTCGAACATCGCGCGCCGCGTCGCCGATCAGATCCTCAAGACCGGCCGCGTGCAGCGCGCGTGGATCGGCGTCGGCACGCAGGATCTGACGCCCGAGCTCGCCTCCGCCATGCACGTCGACCCTCGCGCCGGCGCGCTCGTCAACTCCGTCGGCAACGGCACGCCCGCCGAGCAAGCTCGGCTCAAGCCGGGCGACATCATCGCCTCCGTCGCCGGCAAGCAGGTCCACGACGGCCACGACCTCGTCCGCGAGGTCCTCGCACACGACGTCGGCCAGCAGGTGCAGCTCGAGGTGATCCGCGACGGCCGCCACTACGGCACCGCCATCACCCTCGGCGCCCGCCCGGACACCCAGCCCGCGCCTCCGCCGCCGGCGCAGCAGCCGAACGTGCCCCAGTCGAGCCTCGGCTTCGCCGTGCGCGATCTGAGCGCCGACCAGGCTCGCTCGCTCGAGCTCGGGGGCAAGCCCGTCGCCGTGGTCTCGTCCGTCGTCCCGGGGTCGAACGCCGACCGCGCCGGGCTCAAGGTCGGAGACGTCGTCGTCGACTGCGACGGAATCGCCGACCCCACCACCGCCCAGGTTCAGCAGTCGGCGCAGGACGGCGTGGTCGTCCTCCGCCTCAAGCGCGGGGACGCGACGTTCTACACGGCCGTGCGCCGCTGACAGTAGGCGTTTGCAACTTGCCTTCGGCCGCGCTACTCGACCGCCCATGCGCGTGCTGGTGACGGGCGGGAGTGGATTTCTGGGCAGCTGGGTCACCGAGCTTCTGTCGAAGGGCGGCCACGACGTCCGCGCCCTCGTCCGGCGCTCCTCGAACCGCAAGCACCTCCAGACGCTGGAGCGCGTGGAGCTCGCCGTGGGCAGCGTGGAGGACGCCGCCTCCGTCGCCGAGGCCATGCGCGGCGTCGATGCGGTCGTGCACTGCGCAGGCCTGGTGAAGGCCAAGAACGAGGCCGAGCTCGTTCGCACCAACGTCGAGGGCACCCGCAACCTCGTCGAGGCCGCCAAGGCGCACGCCCCGAAGCTGCGGCGCTTCGTCCACGTCTCGAGCCTCGAGGCCAGCGGCCCGTCCCCGGACGGCGGCCCAGTCGACCCCACCCAGGAGAAGCCCTGCACGGCTTACGGCCGTTCCAAGCTCGCCGCGGAGAAGGTCGTGATCGGCGCCAAGGACGCGCTCCCCGTGACCGTGCTGCGGCCCGGCGCCATCTACGGCCCGCGCGACGCGGAGATCCTCGAGGCCTTCAAGAGCATCAAGCGCGGCTTGCGGCCGACGGTCGCCGGCGGCCACGCGCGAGGCTCCTACGTCTACGGCCCGGACTGCGCGGCCGCCTGCATCCGTGCCATCGAGGCCGACATCCCGACGGGCAACGTCTACTTCGTGGACGACGGCGGCGATGGCGTGGCCCAGCACGAGTTCTTCGACATGATCGAACAAGCCCTGGGCCGGCGCGCGCTCATCCGGATGAACCTCCCCATGGGCGTGCTCAAGACCGTGGCGCTCGGGGTCGAGGCCTACGGCAAGGCCTCGGGCAAGGCCGTGATGCTCACGCGCGAGAAGGCCAACATGCTCATGCAGCACTTCGTCTGCGACTCCTCGCGGACGCAGAAGGACCTCGGCTGGAAGCCCGAAGTCCCGCTGCGCGAGGGCGTGCGCCTCGCCGTGGACTGGTACCGAGACCACGGCTGGCTCTGAAGTGCCGTCCACGAATGTCGGCGTGCTACATACACGCCGACTGAGTCAATCGCCGCCGCCGGGTTTGGCGGCGGCGCTCTCGGCGCGGACCGAGCGCCGGGCGTAGTCCAGCGGCAAGCCCTGCGGGAACCTCGCGTACACGTAGAGCTGGCCAAGGTCGCCCACGGCGCGGGCGACGCGCCGGGTGTCGAGACCGACGGGCAAGATGGTGACGGTGGACAGCACCGCCCAGGCGGGGCCGGTGAGAACGAAGCCCCAGCCGTGCGTCAGGCTGGAGGCCGTCCCGACGAAGGCCCACGCGCTCAGGGCGCCGACGGCGACGCTGTTGGAGTAGAGGGTGACGTCGACGTGCGAGATGGCGGTGGCGGCAACGAGCTCCACCGTGTTCTTCCCCACCCGCAGCGCGAGGGAATCCTTCTGCGCGGCGAGCAGCTCCCCCGACACCGTCGAGCCGTCGGCGAGCTCGATCGAGACCACGCTGCCCGTGACCGGCACGTCCTTGACGTCGGCGGGGACCGTCTCGGAGCCGGGCGACGGCGGCCGGCCGATCGTGCCGGTCGGCGCACACGCAGCGGTGGCCAGCCCGACGGCACATGCGAGTGCGCGGCTCACCATCGCGTCACCCGGCTCTGCCAGAAGACGCGGTCCATTTCGGGCTCGATCGCCTTGAACGTCGGTGCCAGCTTGCGCAGCGCGGCGGCGGGATCGAGCACGAGCTGGAGCGCGGCGAGCTGATCCTCATCGCGCAGCCACTCTTGCCGCATCCACTCGTAGTAGTAGCCGCGCGACTCGAGGAAGAGCTCGCTGCCGCGGCCGTCCCCGTTCGGGGGGAGTTCGAAGCGCAGCGTGTACGCGTCGTGCGGAAACGTGACGAGGTAGCGCGCGGGGTCGCGCAGCGCAGCGAGGGCATCGGCATCCGGCTTATCGCCGCGCAGCACCTCGTGCGGCACGACGGCGCTCGGCTCGACCGGATCGCCGAGCTCGACGAGGGCGATCTGATCGATCTTCCAGTTGCCCTTGGCCATCGTCAGCCGCACGTCCACGTCGCCCGACAGACCCGCCGGCAAGACGACCACCTCGGCCTCGCGCGCGATGGGGCCGACCTCGCCGACGTGCCCGGCCGAAACGAACGCGCCGGTCGCGGCGCGCGCCGAGACGTCGATGTCGCCGAGCAGCCCGCCCACGCCGGCGAACGCGGCCTTGCCGCGGCGCTCGAGCTGCGCCATCCAGTCGCCGTAGCGCGAGCCCATGAAGGCGATCGCCTGGTAGAAGAGGAACGTGTTGAGGAGGCTGTTGCGGTCGACGACGAGCAGCCCGAGCCGCTTGCCCTTCGGCACGCGCTCGAAGCGTGCCTCGAGGACCTCGCGCTCGGCGAGGTCCATCGGGCTCGCCGGCGACTTGTATTCCACGCCGTCGCTCGCGCGGAGCGCGTCCGCCACGTCGCCCGAGCTCGCCCTCACCGACGACGCCGAAAGGAAGTGCGTCGCGGGATAATACGTGGATCCTGCACGCAATACGCGCCCGCCGGCCGGGCGCGGAGCCACGAGGACGCGCACGGAGGCGACGGCGTGGGTCTCGAGCGCGTCGTTGGTCATGACGACGTCGAGGCGGCGGCCGTCCGGCACCGCGGTCCACATCGCGTCGACGTCCGTCGCCTCGAGCGAGCGCGCCACGCTCCCCGAGAAGCCCTCGGCCTGGAGCGAGAGACCGTGCCCGTCGTCGGCGAAGAACGTCGGGCAGGAACCGAAGCACGCCTTGGTGTTGGAGAGGCAGTAGGCCGTGAGCGCGAGGGAGGCGCCCGTCGCCACCGCGAGGACGATGGAGGCGGCGATCACCGAGCCGCTGCCGGGCCCCTCGTACGGCCGGTTCGTCTCGAAGAGCGCCACGTCGTGGATGGGCACCGTCTTGTTGCCCGTGTAGCCGAGCTTGATGCGGTCGGCGTCGTATTCGATCCCGTGGCCGCGCACCTCCCCGGCCGCCTCGTCCACCTTCCAGTCCTCGAGGACGAAGATCCGACCGTCGGTCATGTGACACTTGAGGAAGGGGACGTCCTTCAGCTCCCCCTCGAGCCTGCCGAGGTGTTTGGGCGGGACGAAGTGGGGCTCGTAGAGTGTTGGACCGCACGTGACGCAGGAAACCGCCAGCGCCGCTCCCGCCGCCAAAGCCGCCCGTCCCATCCGCTGAGGATACCGCCAGTCGCTCGGTAGTGGCGAAAAGCCCGCAAGAGGATTAGATCCTCATCCCCGCATGCTGACTTGGGCCCTAAGAAAACTCCTCGGAACCAGCCACGAGCGTGAGGTCAAGCGCCTCATGCCCAAAGTTGCCGCCATCAACGATCTCGAGCCCAAGATGGCGAAGCTGAGCGACGCCCAGCTCAAGGCCAAGACTGCGGAGTTCAAGGAGAAGATCGACAACGGCGCCACGGTCGACGATCTGCTCGTCGAGGCGTTCGCCGTCTGCCGCGAGGGCGGCAAGCGCGCCCTCAAGATGCGCCACTACGACGTGCAGCTCGTCGGGGGCATGGTGCTCAACCGAGGGTCCATCGCCGAGATGAAGACCGGCGAGGGCAAGACGCTCGTCGCCACGCTCGCGGCGTACCTGAACGCGCTCGAGGGCAAGGGCGTCCACATCGTCACGGTCAACGACTACCTCGCCCGGCGCGACTCCGAGTGGATGGGCA
>DATIQP010000259.1:0-5527 GCA_035470765.1 Polyangiaceae bacterium
AGGCGGTGGTTGCCGTTCGGTGTCCAGTAGCCGCCGCCCGGCGCCGTGACGCAGATGATGGGATCGAGGAAGCGGCCGGTCTTGCCGATGACGTCGGCGAGGCGCTTCTGGTGCGTCTCGGAGACGTCGCGCTGGAAGGGCGTCGGCTCGACGCGATCGATCGGCAGGACGGCGAAGAGCAGCGGCTTGCCGCCGAACGGATCGATGTACGAGCCGACGACGGCGCCGCCGTCGCCCTCGATGCGATCGCGCAGCTCGCGCAGCTCCGGCGGGGAGGCGATGCACTCGGCGGCGCTCGGCGACGCCTGCGCGCGCTTGGTCTTCGCCTTGCGCGAGGCGGCGCGTTTGCGGGCGGCCAAGGAGCGACCCTACAGCGTGACGCTGAAGATGTCGCGTACGGCCGGGTAGGGGTCGTCGTCCCACTCGAGGCCATCGAGGCCGACCCGGAACGAGGTCGTCATCCCGTCGCCCCAGGGCCACCAGAGGCCGAAGGGAACGAGCGGGCCGATCTCGCGCGAGGTGAGGAGCAGCTGCCCCATGCGAAGGCCCCCGGCGCGCTCGGCGACGCGCCGCAGCTCCATCGGGGCCTTGGCCAGCGTCGCCGCATTGTACTCGAGCGGGAGAGCTTCGAGCGCCGCCGCGCGCGCCTTGGCGTCGAACTCGACGGTGAACGACGAGGTGATGCAGACGAGTCGGCTGTCCCAGCTCCACGCGCGCGCCGGCCAGTTGGCCTTGAGCTTGGTGAAGCGATCAAACAGGGGTTGCCAGGATGGGTGCACGTAGCCAGCCTAGCGTCTAGGGGGTGCGGGTCACAACTTCTTCGGACGTGCAGGCTCTGCCGGGCGATGCGGCGTCTTCGTGCTGCGTGTCCCAGCGCTCGTGCATCCAGAGCCAAAGCTCGGGGGCGGTGCGTACGCGGCGTTCGAGCTCGGCGTTGATGAGGGCGGTGAGGGCGACCTCGTCGCGGACGTGCGCGGTGGGGAGACGGGTGCAAGTCACGGCGAGCCCGCGCGTTTCGGGGTGGCGCTCGACGGTGCACACGACGACAGCCGCGCCGGTGCGCAGCGCGAGGCGAGCGGGGCCGACGGCCGTCTGGGCCGGGCGACCGAAGAAGGGGGCGGAGATGGACGCAGCGCGGGTGCGGAGGTCCATCGGGACGCCGAGGACGCGCCCCGCGCGCAGGACGCGCACGATTCGAGTGGCGGCGCCCGGGGCTCCGCGGGGGATGGTCTCGAGGGCTGCGCGCCGTCGCGCGGCGCCGACGATCCCGTCGAACCGCGGGTCGTAGCTCTCGCGCACGATGGCCGTGAGGGGAAAGCCGGCCGCCACCAGGGTGGCCGCGAGGCGTTCCCAAGGGCCGAGGTGAGCGCTGGGGAGCACGACGCCGCGACCCTCGGCGAGGGCTTCGCGAAGCAAGCTGCGGGAGGCCTCGTCGAAGGGCAGCGGGGTCGTGGCTTTGCGGAGCGAGGCGACCACCTCTCCCACGTGCTCCCCGAGCGCGACGAAGCTCGCGCGCGCGAGCGCGTCTCGCTCGCGACGCCCGAGCGCCGGCATCGCGCGTTCCAGGTTGCGCCGGGCCGTGGCCCGCAGAGGCCAGGCCGCCGCGTGCACCAACCGCCCGAGCGCGCGGCCCAGCGCTGCGAGGCAGCTCGCCCCGAGCGGCCTCACCGCAGCCAGCGCCATGCGAGCCAGGAGAACCAGCGCGTCGGTCTTCAGCCGCTGCCACGTCGACCAGCGGCCGCCCTCGCGCACGTCGCGCTCTGCGCCCGGGCCTCCGCGCGTGAGCGCCGCCCGCGGGGCGCGCAGCCGCGGGCTCGGGCTCGCGCGCGTTTCCAGCCCCACGCTCACCTCGCGCAGGCCCCGCACGTCGACTGTACCCGCTGCCTCGCCGCGTCGACGCGCTCGCGCGCGCTCGAGCACTCGGTCCCGGCGGCGAGCGCGCAGAGATGATCCGCCGCCCGCTCCATCGAGGCCAGCGCCCTGCACGCCGCCGCGCAGTCCCCCTGCGACGCGGCCACTTGCCGCTCCGCTCGATCCAGCTCGCCGCGCGGCCCCGCGATCTCCGGCGCAGGCCCGTGGGTCGTCCCCGCGGTCGCCGGCGCTTCGACGCTTTGCGGGCCGCCCTGCACCTGCACGCCGGCCGTCCCGGGGCTTCTCGGAGCCGCCTCGCTCGCGGGCGCAGAGGCAGGCTCCGGCGCCGCTCCGCCGCACGCGACGCCCCCGGTCACGAGCCCCACCGTCAGCCAAGCCAGACCGTGCTTCATCGCGAAGGGCCTCCGTCCCCGCCGGCCGACGCGTCCAGGACGTGCGCGATCACGCTCTCCTGGATGTCGACCGCCTGCTTGAGCAGCTCGCGCGCGTGCGCCCGTGCCTTCGCGGCCTCCTCCGGGCTCCCCGCGTCCGCGAGCCGCGCCGTGCGCTGCTCCTCGATGATGCCGTACACCTCGAGCAAGTGTCCTCGGAAGTACGTCGGCCCCGTCGCGTGCGAGAGGCCGCTCTCGACGTCGCGCTTGGCGCCGTCCGCGTCACCCCGCGACAGGCGCAGCTCCGCCATCCGCGCGTACGTGTCGGCCAGCACCTCTTCGACCTCTGGGATGGCCGTGCCGGCGTGAGGCTTGGGCGCGTCGATGATGCGCTGCAGCGCCTCGACCGCCCCCGCCACGTCGTCCGCCTGCTCGTCGAGGTTCGCCTCGTGATGGTGCGCGCGCGCAAGGGACAGGAACGCGAGCAGATCGGTGTCGACGACCGCGGCGTCGTCGGCCTGATCGGGGCCTGCCGAGATGTGGCGATCGCACTGCGATACGACGAGGACGCCGGAGAGCGCGAGTGCGCCGGCCACGAGCGAGAGCGAGCCGAGCGATAGCTTCCGGAGCTTCATCGCCGCCCCCCGCCGCCGCCGACGCCCCAGCGGGCGAAGCGGTTCTCGCGCAGATCCGCGGCCCGCGCGATCGCGATGCGATCGATGCGCGCGCTCTCGCCGCCCTGCAGCTCGAACCGCTGCGAGAAGAGCTGCTGCGTCGAGTGGACGCGGACGAGGTCGACTTCGGCCGAGGGCTTCGGGCCGGGCCGGCTCACCACGAGCGCGAGCGCCGCCGCTGCGGCGAAGGCCACGCCCAGGCCGAACGTGATGCGAATGACCGTTCCCCGCGTGCGTCGCGACTGCAGCTGATCGAACCTGGCGAGCGCGGCTTGCTCCGCGGCGCGCTGCGCGGCGGGATCGAGCGTCGGCGCCGGACGGGCGGCCACGGCCACGGCGCGGAGCAGCTCGGCGTCCTCGTTTGCGTGCGCCGGGTCCTCGAGCGCCAGCCGCAGCTTCTCGGCGGCGGCGAGCTCTTCGGCGCTCGGCGGCGCGTCGGGATCCATGGTGTCGGCGGGCGGCCGAGCGGGGCTGCGCGGGGCAGGGGGGCGATCACTTTTCATCGCTCGGCTCCTTGTGCAGCACCTTTCGCAACGCGGCCGTCGCCCGATGGAGTAGCACGTCGAAGGTCGCGGGTGTGACCCCCAGCTCCGCAGCGACCTCCTCGCGTGGCCGCTCCTCGAGGATCCTCATCCTCAGTGCGCGCGCGTAGCGGGGGTGGATCGCGTCGAGGGCCTGGCCGAGGCGGGCTTTGGCCTCTTCGCGGTCGCGCCGCTCTTGCACGGCCACGTCGATCGGCGTCGAGGACTCGGAGGCATCGACCTCGCGCTCGATGTCCTCGGCGTCCCACAGCACCGTGCGCTTTCGAGCGCGAAGCGAGTCGATCGCAATGCGCAGCGCCACAGTGCGCAGCCACGGATAGAAGCCGACGTTCTGCCAGCGGAAGCGATCGATGCGCTCGACCACCTTTGCGTAGGTCTCTGCCAGCGCGTCCTTGGCCGCGGCCTCGTTGCCCAGCCGCGGCAGCAGCACCGTCGCGTAGAGCACCGCGCCATGGCGATGCAGCAGCTCACCCATCGCCCTGCGATCGCCCGCCTGCGCGCGCTCGACGAGCACGCGCTCGACCTCGAGCTCCTTCGCCCGGTCGGCGTCCGCGCTCTCGCCCGCCTTGGGCAGCATCCGGCGGACCATAGCCCAGCTCGAGCCGCCGTTGCGCTCGGCCGCGCCGAGCAAAGGAGCGAGGGGCAGGGTCGAGGCGGTCACACCGACTCAACGGAACCCCGCGCCACTCCTTACATCCCCGGATCAGGCCCGGGCCCCATTCCCATTCCAATTCCCGTTCCCGTCCCCCATTCGTGCCCTTCAAAACCCCAGCAATCCCGGTCCGTTCCCGCCCACCTTTGTCCCGGCGCCGAGAAAGCTCACCTCCCACACGCATTGACGTGACCCATCCACACGGATTCAATGCCTCTCCCACATGACCCAAATCGCACTCGCGCCGGGGGCGGAGGACAACGGCCTGGCCGTGATGGTGGCGGACCTGCTCCGCCAGAACCTCGAGAGCAAGCCCCACAAGGTCCGCGACATGAAGGCGATCTCCGGGCGCATCGCCATCGTGGCCGACGACGCGGAGGTCTCGATGACGCTCCGCTTCGACCGTGGCAACCTCACGGTCTACGATGGCATCGTCGGCATCCCGGACGTGAGCGTGCGCGCCTCGTCCGACGTCATCCTGGCGCTCTCCAACCTGCCGCTGACGCGCCGCTTCGCGCTGCCCGTGCCAGGCCTGCGCGATCGCGAGGGCAAGAAGGCGCTGGCCGACGTGCTCGGGGCGATGCGCTCCGGTGCGATGAAGGTCCACGGCGGGGCCCTTCACGCCTCGATGATGCTGCACCTGACGCGCGTGATGTCGGTGAACGGCTGAAGTTTCATCCGGTGGCGCCGCCGCGTCCGTTGCGCTAGGAGGAGCCGGCCCAATGCCCCTTTCTCGCGAACAGCTTGGCGAGCTGATGACTCGCCGGCCCATCATGCTCGCGCCGATGGAGGACGTCAGCGACGTCGTCTTCCGGCGCATCGCGCGGGGCTTCGGGGCGGACGTGTGCTTCACCGAGTTCGTGAACGTGGAGGGCCTACTGCGCGGCTGCCGCAACGCTCGCCGCAAGATGCTCCTCGAAGAGACCGAGCGCGACTCGACCGCCATCCAGATCTACGGTTCGGACGCGGACCGCCTCGCCGAAGCCGCGCGCGTCGCCGAGGAGGCTCGGCCAGCGTTCGTCGACATCAACTGCGGCTGCTGGGTCCCCAAGATTGCGGGGCGGGGAGCGGGCGCTGGGTGGCTGCGCGATCCCGACGCGATGGTGGCCATGGCGGGCATGGTGGTGAGGACCGCCGGCTGCGCGGTCACGGTCAAGACGCGCCTCGGCTACGGAACCAAGGGCGAGGGGACGAGCGGCGACCTGCCCATCGTCGAGCTGGCCAAGCGGCTCGAGGGCGCCGGGGTCGCGGCCATCACGCTGCACTGCCGCACCGCGGCCATGGGCCACTCCGGAGCCGCCGACTGGACGTGGGCCGCCAAGGTCCGCGAGGTCGTGTCGATCCCGGTCGTGGTCAACGGCGACGTGGTGGACGCCGGTTCGGCGGAGCGCGCTTTCCGCGAGACGCGCTGCGACG
>DATIQP010000260.1:0-4895 GCA_035470765.1 Polyangiaceae bacterium
TCGTTTTTGTCGTGAAAGGCGCCGCCTCACTGGTCGGGCGGCGCGGGGCAAGCGGCGAGCGTTCGGCGTCGCATAGGGAGCCCGGCCCGGCAGGTCCGGACCGTGGCGATTGCGAAGCAAGAGCATGATGGGCACTTTGGAGAGGCTGCGAGGCACCGGTGAAATCGACACGGGCAAAACGCACCTCCTCCACCCGTCCGGCTCGGCTTCGCGCTGAGGAAGCCGGCGCCGCGAAAGGGCGCCGTCGAGTGGAGGCGGACATGGCACAGTCGTCGGTGATCGGTGCGCAGAAGACGAACGGCAAGAAGAACGGCCACAACGGGCAGTCTTCGTTGAAGGCGAAATCCGCCAAGAGCTCGAGGACCGAGAAGGCACGCCGCGGCGTCGCGCTCGCGCGCCACTACACGCAGCCTGGGGCGGACGCGCTCGCCACCGTCTACGAACGCCGCTCGAGCATCATCACCAACCCCGACGGCTCGATCGTCTTCAAGATGGAAGGCGCCGAGATCCCGGCCAGCTGGAGCCAGCTCGCGACGGACATCGTCATCTCCAAGTACTTCCGCAAGGCCGGCCTTCACGGCGACAAGAACCAGGGCGAGACGAGCGTCCGCCAGGTCGTGCACCGCATCGCGCACACCATCCGCACCGCCGGCGAGAGCTTCGGCGGCTACTTTGCCACCAGCGAGGACGCCGACACGTTCGAGGCCGAGCTCGGCTGGTTGATGGTCCACCAGTACGGCGCCTTCAACTCGCCGGTGTGGTTCAACTGCGGCCTCTGGCACGAGTACGAGATCGAAGGCTCGGGCGGCAACTGGGGTGCAGATGTGCTCGGTGCCAAGCCTGGCACCTCGAACCCCGGCGTCGGGGTGGTTTGTGTCGATGGCGCGCCCGTCGTGGAGACGAAGAACGCCTACGAGCGCCCGCAGTGCTCGGCGTGCTTCATCCAGAAGGCCAACGACGACCTCATGTCGATCTACGAGCTGATGAAGAGCGAGGCTCGCCTCTTCAAGTACGGCTCGGGCACGGGTTCGAACTTCAGCGCCATCCGCGGCAAGCAGGAGAAGCTCTCCGGCGGCGGCACGTCGAGCGGCCTGATGAGCTTCCTCGAGGTCTTCGATCGCGCGGCCGGCTCGACCAAGAGCGGCGGCACGACGCGCCGCGCGGCCAAGATGGTCTGCCTCGACATGGACCACCCCGAGATCGTGGACTTCATCAACTGGAAGGTCCGCGAGGAGAAGAAGGCCCACGCGCTCATCGCGGCCGGGTTCTCGAGCGACTTCAACGGCGAGGCCTACCACACCATCAGCGGCCAGAACTCCAACAACTCGGTCCGCGTGAGCGACGAGTTCATGCGCGCAGCGCTCGCGGGCGGCAAGTGGCAGACGATCTCCCGCACGACGGGCGAGGTGGTCGACACGCACGACGCGAAGGACCTCTGGAAGATGATCGCCGACGCGGCGTGGGGCTGCGCGGACCCGGGCGTTCAGTACGACTCGACCATCAACCGCTGGCACACCTGCCCGAACACGGACCGCATCAACGCGTCCAACCCGTGCAGCGAGTACATGTTCCTCGACGACTCGGCGTGCAACCTCGCCAGCGTCAACCTGACGAAGTTCCTCCGCGCCGACGGCGGCTTCGACGTGGACGGCTACCGCCACGCCTGCCGGATGTTCTTCATCGCCCAGGAGATCCTGGTCGACCTCTCGAGCTACCCGACGGCGAACATCGCCAAAAATAGCCACGACTATCGCCCGCTCGGCCTCGGCTACGCCAACCTCGGCAGCCTGCTGATGCAGATCGGCGTGCCGTACGACAGCGACAAGGGCCGCGCGATCGCCTCGGCGCTCACGGCCATCATGTGCGGCCACGCCTACAAGGCGAGCGCCGAGATGGCCGCCACCAAGGGCCCCTTCGCCGGCTACGCGAAGAACCGCGAGCCGATGCTGCGGGTGATGAACATGCACCGCGACGCGGCGTACGGCATCCACCGCGAGTACTGCCCGACGGAGCTCTACGAGGCCGCCTGCGCCGACTGGGACGCCGCCGTGCGCCTCGGAGAGCAGCACGGCTACCGCAACGCGCAGTCGACGGTGCTCGCCCCGACGGGGACCATCGGCCTCTTGATGGACTGCGACACGACGGGCATCGAGCCGGACTTCGCGCTCGTGAAGTTCAAGAAGCTGGCCGGCGGCGGCTACTTCAAGATCGTCAACCAGTCGGTGCCGGCGGCGCTCGAGCACCTCGGCTACTCCCCCGCGCAGGTGCAGGAGATCGTCGCCTTCGTGAGCGGCACCAACACGCTGCTCGGCGCGCCCTTCATCAACCGCCGCTCGCTCGGCGAGCTCGGGCTGACGAGCACCGACATCGAGAAGGTCGAAACGGCCATCCCGGGCGTGTTCGACCTCGACAGCGCGTTCGCGTCCTGGGTCCTCGGCGAGGAGGCGTACGCGCGCCTCGGCGCCGCGGGGACCAAGAGCGGCCGCGCGCTGCTCCGTCACCTGGGCTTCTCGGACGAGCAGATCGACGAGGCCAGCGACACGATCGTCGGCCGCATGACGATCGAGGGCGCCCCGCACCTGCGCGAGGAGCACTACCCCGTCTTCGACTGCGCCAACCGCTGCGGCAAGACCGGCGTGCGCTTCTTGCCGCCGATGTCCCACGTCCGCATGATGGCCGCCGCGCAGCCGTTCCTCTCGGGGGCGATCTCGAAGACGGTCAACCTTCCGAACGAGGCCACCGTCGAAGAGGTGCAGAAGATCTACGAGGAGGGCTGGAGGCTCGGGCTCAAGGCCGTGGCGCTCTATCGCGACGGCTGCAAGGCGTCGCAGCCGCTCTCGACCAAATCCGACGAGAAGAGGGAGGCCGCCCCGTCCTCTCCGCCTCTCGCCCCGATGCCCAAGTCGACCGAGCCGCAGGACACGCTCCAGCTCGCGCTGCCGCTCACGCGCCCCCACGGCATCCGCGTCCGCCTGCCCAAGAAGCGCCGTGGCTTCACGCAGGAGGCGCGCGTCGGCGGCCACAAGATCTTCCTCCGCACCGGCGAGTACGACGACGGCACGCTCGGCGAGATCTTCATCGACATGCACAAGGAGGGCGCCGCCTTCCGCTCGCTCATGAACTGCTTCGCGATGAGCGTCTCGGTCGGCCTGCAATACGGCGTCCCCCTCGAGACGTACGTCGAGCAGTTCACGTTCACCCGCTTCGAGCCGCAGGGCACCGTCGAGGGCCACCCGAACGTGAAGCTGGCGACGTCGATCGTCGACTACCTGTTCCGCGTCCTCGGCATCGAGTACCTGCACCGCTACGATCTGGCGCACGTGAAGCCCGAGATCGTCGAGGCGCCGACGCACAAGCCCGTCGACGAGCGCGGAGAGGGCGTCATCCCCGAGGAGCCGCCGAGCATCCCCGCGGCCGCCCACCGCCACGAGGCGGTGCTGTCGACGACGCTGTCGTACACACCGGAGGCCCTCGCGCGGAGCGCGAAGATGACCGAAGGCCTGACCGGGCACAGCCCCTCCGGGCTGGACCAGCAGCTCGATGCGATGATGGGCGACGCGCCCGTCTGCGACGTCTGCGGCCACATCACCGTCCGCAACGGCGCATGCTACAAGTGCCTCAACTGCGGCAACTCGATGGGCTGCAGCTGACCCGACCGTCGAGCTGATCCGGCGCGCAGCGCCTCGAACGTAAGGCCGGCAGGCATCTGCCCCATGGAGTACCATCGGATCCACCGATGGACCTGTCGGCCCGCGACGACCGCGTAGAGCACGAAGACGCGTTGACCGGCGCGGTGAGACGCGCGGGCGACGCCCTCGCGGCCCTCATCCCCTACGCGGTGACGTTCGGCGAGGACGTGGTCGCCGCCATCGAAGCGGCGTGCGAGGACATCGAGCCGGCGCTCGGCAAGACCGAGGTCGCGCTGGCGGTCGTTGGAGACGCGCCGGCCCGCCGCGCGCTCCTGCGGGCGGTGCTCGGCGACGTGGTGGGCGCCACCGTGCGCGGAAGCCGGGAGCGGGCTACGCGCGTTCGCGCCAGCGAGACGTACGACTACACCGCGCGCTTCCGCGACGGGACGGTCGTGCGTTTCGCGCGCGCGATGCCGGACCGCGATTCCCTCTTCGCCAAGTCGCTGGAGCGCGCCGAAGCCGAGGCGCTCGAGGCGAAGCGCGCCCGCGACGCCATTGCCACGAAGGTGGAGGCAGCGCGAGCCGAGGTCCGCGAGGTCGAGGCGGACATTCCGCGCATCGAGGAGGCCATCGAGGCCTCGGGGCTACGATACGCAGAGGCCTGGCGCGCGGAGCACGAGGCGGCGGCGGACGTGGTGCGCATCGAAAAGCAGACGCCCCAGGTGCCGGCGCCGCTGATGATCGTTCCGCCGTGGTGGGCGTTCTGGCGTCGCATCTCGCGCTGGACGCTCGCGCGCCGATGGCGCGAGCCGCTGAGGATCCTCGCAGCCAACCAGGCGCAGCTCGCCAACGCGCGGCGCAAGGCCGTCGAGCGCGCCGCGGCGACGCACGCCGCCGATGCCGACCGCGACAGCCTGAAGACGCAACTCGAGGACGCGAAGACCCGGCTCGAGCAGGCCTCGGCTGCCCTGGCCGCCTTCGAGGTCCAGCTCGCCGACGAGAGCGCGGTCGAGGCGAGCCAAGCGCACGTGGAGCGGCTGATCCGCGAGCGCCAGAAATACGCGGGCGAACGCAAGGACGAGTTCTTGGCCGATCTCCGCGCCTTCGACGAGACCGCGCGCGGCGACGAGCTGGAGGAGCTGGTCGTCGAGTACCCGACGACGCTCCTGCCCGCGGGCCTCGCGCTCGCCGACGCCGCCGAGCCGCCCGACGACGCCGACGGGTTCATCCTCGTGCGCGAGACGACGAGCACCGCCGAGCCGGCCA
>DATIQP010000261.1:0-7892 GCA_035470765.1 Polyangiaceae bacterium
CCGGGCGCTCGATGCCGTTGCGCCGCCGCGGCCTTCGGGTAATGTCCCGCGCCGCGCCCCGAGCCAAGCGAAGCGCTGGCGAATGTCGCGGTGCTATCTGCACGACGACCTCGCGCGAAGGTGATCCATGCCGGAGGAAAAGAAGCCGAAGACGGAAGAGGCGGAGAAGGCCGAAAAAGCCGAGGGGGCCGAGATGCCGGCCAAGGCCGAGATGCCGGCCAAGGCCGGGATTCCCGCCAAGGCCGAGAAGGCGGCGAAAGCCGACAAGGCCGAGATGCCGGCCAAGGCCGAGAAGGCCGAGAAGGCCGAGGCGGAAGCCGGCGAGGCCAAGGCTCAGGAGCCGCAGGCTCCGAAGCACCCCCGCGATCTGCCGCGAGGCGTGGGTCTGGCTCTGGCCATCCTCCTGCCGACCCTGTTCTTCTTACTGGTCCCGCCGCTCTCCAAGAGCGGCCTCTGGGATCCCTTCGAGCTCAACGTCGCCGATCTCGCTCGCCGCCTGGCCCTCAACCTCTTCCACGCCGACGGGCTCTCGCTCGCCGGCGCGGACAACACGCTGCCGCACCTGAACGACCTCGCCCGTCCGGAGCTGCCGTTCACGTCGATGGCGCTCGGTTTCAAGCTCTTCGGTCTGCACGAGTGGGCGGGCCGCTTGCCCCTGGCTCTCTGGGGCATCGCGGGCGTCGTGGCGACCTACGGCTTCGTCGCGCGCCTCGTTGACCGCCGCGCGGGCCTCTTTTCGGCGATCGCGCTCGCCACGATGCCGCTCTACTTCGTCCAGTCGCGGACCATGCTCGGCGACATCGTCACGATGGCGTGCGTCGCGATCGCGTTCGGCGGCCTCGCCGTCGGCGCCTTCGATCGGACCGACGAGGGCGCAGAGGTCACGGCCGGCCGCGTCGCCTGGACGGTCCTCGGCCTCGCGGCGCTCGTCGGCGGCTTCTACAGCCGCGGCGCGCTGCTCGGCGTCGCCGTCCCCGCGCTGGCCGTGGGCGTGACCTGGGGCCTCACGTGGGCGGCGGGCCGCCGCGCGCGCGACGGGTTCGGCGATCTCGCGGGCGCCGCAGCGCTTCTCATCGGCGCGGCCGCGCTCTATTGGGGCGTGGTGGCGGTCAACAAGGGCGGGTCCAGCCTCGTCGTCGCCGCGGGGGCGATGGTCCGCACGCAGCCGAAATACCCGACCTACGACGTCATCATCGGCCACCTCGGTCACGCGCTCGCGCCGTGGAGCGCGTTCGTCCCCTTCGCTTTCGGGCGCCTGTTCCTCGCCCCCGTCGGCCGCACAGGCTTCCTCCACCAGCGCGAGAGCTACACGCGCACGGCGTTGCTCGTCGGCGCCGCGGTGGCGGTCGCCGCGCACGGCTGGATCGACGCCAAGGTCGAGTTCATACCGTTCTGCGCGCCTGCGCTGCTCGCCGCGGCGTGCGGCGTCGCGCTGCGCGACCTCGATCGCGGCGCGCACCCGTCGGTCGCGATCGGCGTGGGCGTCGCGCTGCTGCTCGGCGTGCTGCACCACGACTTCCACCAGATGCCCGAGAAGGCCTACCAGGCCTTCGGCATCCAACAGGCGACCTTCCCGGAGAGCTTCAAGGACACGTCGCTCCTGCTCTGGACGGTGGCGCTCGTCAGCTTCGCCCTGCTCACGATGCTGCTGTGGACCGAGGGGGACGAGGAGCCCTCCGACGCAGCGAAGATCGTCTACAAGCCGTTCGATCCCGATCGCTATCTTCAGACGATCAACCGCTTGCGCGAGGCGTGGGACGGCATGCTGGCGCTCGCCTACTTCGCGCTCGTCGCGGGCGCGTCGCTCGCCGGTCTCGCGATCTGGACGGGCGTCCGCTTCAAGATGGGGTGGGTCGCCTCGGTCTCGCTGCAGGTGCGCGACGCGCTCCTCAACGCCTGGTGGATCACCGCGTTCGTGCCGCACGTGATCATCTTCGGCACCATCTTCGCTCTCGACGCGTGGCGCTGGTCTTTCGACAGCGCGCGTCCTTTCTCGTCGGCGTCGTTCACGCGCGGCTTCGAGCCGTTCGAGGAGCTCGTCGACCGGCTCAAGAAGGGGATGGGGCCGGACGAGGTGAGCGAGCAGAAGAGCCGCTGGCTCATGTCCGTCGCCGTCCTCGTCCCGCTGATGATGCTCGCCATCCCCGGCGGGCTCATCGGCTACCTCGTCACGCACGGCACGCGCTGGCCGATCGCGGTCGCGTTCGGCGTCCCCGCGGGCATCGCGGTGTTCCTGGTGCTCGGGTTCCTGGGCGACCTGCTCGGCGGCAGCCGCACGGCGGGCTTCTCGGTGCTCGCCGCGGTCCCGGGCTTCGTGCTCTGCTTCGGCTACTACCCGGCGCTCGCGAATCAGCTCTCGCCCAAGGAAGTCTTCGAGAGCTACCAGCACGTGCACAAGAGCGGCGAGCCGCTCGCGC
The DNA here is from genome assembly GCA_035470765.1 of Polyangiaceae bacterium. Taxonomy (GTDB): domain Bacteria; phylum Myxococcota_A; class Polyangia; order Polyangiales; family Polyangiaceae; genus DASXHD01. The sequence goes on from DATIQP010000261.1 coordinate 2,418, forward strand.
TGCTCGGCGTGGGCGGGCGCACGGCCGCCTACTACGCCGGCGGCCAGGTCGAGACGCTCGAGAACACGCAGCGGGGCTTCTCGTGGCTGCTCGAGGCCGATCCCGGCCATCGCCGCTACCTCGCCACGCGCGCGGAGGAGCTCCCCAAGCTCAACCAGCTCTATCGCCAGAACTCCCACGCCCACGGCGAGCCGGCGCAGAACCTCCCCATCCTCGACGCGCGCTCGAGCCAGATCCTGCTCGCGGCGTCGTCGCTCTTGCCCGGCGAGAAGAACGAGAACCCGCTCGGCAAGCTCCTGCTCTCGTCGCCGCCGTCGCCGCAGCACAAGATGTCGGTCAACATGGAGGACCGGCTCGAGGTCCTCGGCTACGACATGATCGACGCGCGCGGCAAGCTGATCGACGTGGTCGCGCCGGGCCGCAAGTACCACATGCGCACCTACTACAAGGTGCTCGCGCCCGTGACGACGGAGTGGGAGGCGTTCATCCACATCGACGGCTACCGCCGCCGCCACAACGGCGACCACAAGCCGCTCGACGGGAAGTATCCGTTCGCTCTCTGGCAGAAGGACGATCTCATCGTCGACGACTACGAGTTCTCGCTCGAGCCGAACTTCTCGCCCGGGACGTACACGGTGTTTTTCGGCCTCTTCGTGGGCGAGACGCGCATGAAGGTGCTCAGCGGGCCGAACGATCACGACAATCGCATCGACGGCGGCCCGCTCCGCGTGCAATAAGCGCCCGCCATGAGGACCCGCCGAAGGGGGAAGGCACCCCGAAGGGGCACTGAATGAGCGGCGGTTCCGAGAGGCGAACCCACGATCGCGTCCCGGTGGCGTGGGACGTCGACTGCGTCGCGGAGGACACCTTCCTCTACGCCTCGATCACCAACATCAGCGCGATGGGCATCTTCGTGCGGACCGTCGAGCCGCTCGAGGTCGGGACGCTCGTCGATCTCTCGTTCCGGCCGCCGGGGCACGAGCCGTTCCGGATGCGCGGTCAGGTCGCGTGGGTGAACCGGCTTCGCCCGGACGGCGACAACCCCAACCCGGGGATGGGCGTGCGGTTCATCGAGCTGACGCCCGAAGCGCGCGAGCGCCTCGTCGACGTCATCCACGCCATGACGTACGTCCGCGACCCGGATTGACGATCTTCCAGGCTCCGCCTCACTGCGGCACGGGGAAGCGCCGGCCGTAGATGCCCTGCGGGTTTGCGCCGGCGTTGTCTTCCCAAGCGATGAGCACGTATGGCGCCGCGCCGCCGACGACCGCGGTCGGGTTGGCGCGCGTCTCGCCGTCGAGCGAGCTCGCCTGGAAATCGCCCGACTGGCCCGTGACGCTGTTGTAGAGAAAGCCGCCGGTGGCGTCCAAGAAGCGCCCGCGCACGTGGCCGCTGCCGCTGTCGACCCAGGTCGCGATGAAGAAGGTCGTGCCTCCGGCGACCGACGGGGTGGCCTGCGCCGAGCCGAGCGACGTGTCGTTGATGGGCGTGGCCTGGTCGTTCGCGACGGCCTTGCCCGTCGCGTCGTAGCGCTGAACGAAGACGTTGCCGCCGTTCGACGCGCCCGTGTCGAGCCAGACCACGGCGACCGTCCCGTTCGAGAGCGTCGCCACCCAGGGATGCACCTGAGGTCCCGAGTGGGTGCCGTCGTTGACCTTCACCGGGGTGCCGGGCGTGCCCGTGCCGTCGACCTTCACCATGTCGACGTCGGTCCCGTTCTGGAAGACGGCGACCCAGCCGGTCGACGTGGCCGCGAGCGCGGGCGCCGAGCCGGGGCCGAGCGTCTTCTGAGCGCCGAGCGACAAGGTCCCGCTGATGGTCTTGCCGACGATGTTGCCCTGGTTCTCCCAGACGGCGAGCAGCTGCGAGCCGCTGGCCGCGAGCGAGGGCAGCGATTGCTTGGCAGCCGCCGCGTCGCTGACGACGGCGTTGCCTTTGGGGACGAGCGTCCCGTCGAGCGACTGGATCTTGATCGTCACCGGGCCGCTGGTGCCGTCCTCGAACGCGACGTAGTACGAGCCGCCGAGGATCGCGGGGGCGGGGTCGAACTGCGGCAACGGGTACGTGGTCGGAGGGAAGATGCCGCCGTTCGCGATGGTGGGCAGGCGGAAGGAGTATTGCTCCACCCACGTCCCCTGGCCCGCGTAGTTGTGCAGGTCGTCGCCGAGCACGCGCATGGAGACCTCGGTGCCCGCGGTGCGCAGCTCGCCCCAGAAGCCGAGCATGCGCCCCGCGTCGCCGCTCAGCGCCGGCCAGACGAACAGCGGCCGGGTCTTCGGCTTGCCGTCGAACGTGGTCTGCGCGTCGCCGGGGGAGAGGTACATCTCCTTGCTGACGCAGCTGGCGTCGCACACCGGATCGGTCGTGCTCCCCGGGTCCGCGCACTGCGTGAGCACGGCGCTCGGCTGCCCGCCGCACGTGGGCGGCGGCACGTAGCGCAGCATCTTGATCTGCACCTGCAGCGTGTCCTGATCGACCGTCACCTTCGAACAGCCGGCGGCGACCGGGTTGGAGCCGGTGAAGGCTTGAGCAGCGAAGACCCGCGGTGACGAGCTCTTGTCGAGCTGCAGGTCTCCGCAGAACTTCACGCCGGTGGGGCAGCCGGTGCTGGCGAGGTCTTTGGTGGCGACCGTGGCCGTCCCCGAGGTGACACCGGTCGGGTTGCCGTTGGTCGCGTTGCAGTCGACGCCGCTGGCGGAGTCGTAGACCGTGAGCGAGACCCTGGTCACGGTGTCGAGCAACCCCTGCGGGAAGATGAGGGTCGGGGCGAGCTGTACGGGGCCGCTACCGGAAGAACAAGCGATGGCGGCAACGAGGCTCGCGAACGAGATCGTAGCAAGCCGAGGCCGAAGGGCGCGCATGCCCCGACTCTATCAGATTGGCTCGGTGGGGCCGAGATCAGCGCAAATGGCGAGGCCGGACGAGGTCGATGCCCGTGACCGAGAGCGCGTCCGCGAGCGCGACCTGGCCGAGGCTGTCGCCGTCGACGTGGACGCGGCGGACTCCCAGCTTGGCCAGCCCGGACGCCACCTCGTCCGCCCAGCGCGCGAGCTCGTCGGGGTCGTCGCTCGGGTAAGACGCGGCGACCGCGGCGGTCGTGTCGTCGATGCGGACGACGCAGCGCGGGAAGCGCCAGCGATCGGCGAGCCGCTGCTCGATGGCCTCGCGGCGCGCGACCACGAACGCTTCCAGCAGCGTCGCTCGGGCGAGGGAGGCGTCCGCGCCGTCGGGCTCGCCGCCCGACGTGGCGTCGAGCAGTCCGTCGACCATGCGCGTCGCGAGGGTGGGGGACGCGTCCGCCTCGGCGAGAAGCCGCCCGAGGATGCCCCACGCGTGCAGCGCGTCGGGACCCGAGTGCTCGAGCACCGACGACCGTGCGTTCTCGGTGGCGGCGATCGCGCGGCGGTCCACCTCCGAGATGGCCGCATCGGAGAGTGCGCGAGTCCAGCGATTGAGTGTGTCGTTCATGGGATTCACATTCCCGTGTCTGCGCTGGCCTTCTTGGTCGCGGGCGCGGTCGTGGCGGTGGCCGCAGGCCGCGGCGGAGCTGCCGCGCGCTTGGCCGCGACGGGCGCCATGGCGTCGAGCTCCTCCTGCGCGCGCGCTGCGTACGCCGGATTGGAGAGCAAGACCGCGAAGCGCGCGCGTGCCTTCTCGGTGTCTCCCAGCGAGCGGTAGCACCGGCCGGCGTCCCACGTCGCCTCGTTGCCCGCGGGCTGCGTGGACGCTCGCGCTCTGACCTGCTCGAAGCGGGGGATGGCGGCCGCGCAGCCGTGCGCGTCACGCACCGCGCGCGCGGCCCACAGCGCCGCGTTCGCGTCGGACGCTCCGAGTGTGTCGAACTTCTGCGCGGCCTCGTCGTATCGGCCCTGGTTGTACGACTGCATCGCCTCGCTGAAGCCGACCCCGCCGCTCGCGTAGGGGCTCTGGGCCGACGCGTGCCCCTGGGCAGGCACGGCGCGCGCAACGCTGCCGCTCGCGCCGCCGCCTCCGGCCCCGACGAGCTCTTGCGGCGCCGCTGCGGGCGCCTGTGGAGGCGCGCCGCCCGACGGGCCGGCGTTGAGCGCCAGCGTCGCCTCGTCGGCGGCCAGGCCCGACCTCGTCTCGGCCTTCTCTTTCTCCTCGAGGTTCTTCGAGTCCTTGTCGCGCAAGTCGCCGGGAGTCGTCGTCGCGAAACCCTCTGCCGTCACCGTGCGGAGCCTGCCGGACGCTTGCTCCTCGACGCCGTGCGCGTGCGCGGCCTCCAGGCCGTCGAGGGCGATCGCGGAGGCGGCCGCGGTCGGCGCCGCCTTCGCGGCAGGAGCTCCCGCCGCCTGCACGCGCATCGCGCCTTCGGGCGCGTCGGCCTTGTGGCTCTGCTTCATGAACACGAAGCTCGTACCGATGACGAGCAGGAAGACCGCGGCCATCGCCGTCTGCGGGCGCATCGCCCACGCTCCGGCGCGCGAGACCATGGCCGCGACCTTCATGCGGAGAGGCACGACCTTCTGCTGCTCGCGCACGGCGGAGAGGATGCGATCCTCGAGGTCGGCCGACGGGTCCTCCGCCGGTAGGGCGGCGACCTTGCGAGTGGCGCGAAGGCCCGAGAGCAGCGCGCCGCAGCGGGCGCACCCCGCCGCGTGACGGCGCACCGCGGCGCTCGTCACCTCGTCGAGCTCACCATAGAGCTCGTCGATCAGCAGGCTCTCGAACTTCTCGCAATCCATGACTTCCGTGGGTCTTTCTTCTCTTTAAGGGTTCGGCCGATCCGGCCAATTTGCAAGGCGTTTGGCGTTCGAGCCCGAGCTCTCGCACTCATTTCAGGGCTCGGGCGTACTCCTCGTACTCGCTCAGGGCGGCCTGCAGCCGCTCGAGCGCGTAGCGCATCCGACTCTTGACCGTGTTCTCCGGCACGCCGGTGATCTCGGCGATCTCCTTGAAGGGGAGGTTGGCCACCTCGCGCATGAGGAATACCTCGCGCTGATCGTCGGGGAGTGTCTCCACCGCATCGGCGATGCGGACGCGCAGCTCCGTGCTCGTGGCGTCACGCTCCACGTTCGCACGACCGTCGGCGGTCTGCTCTCCGAGCGTGGGACCGTCGCCGTCCTGGCTGGATCGGGATTCGTCGAGGGAGGGGTGCTTGCGGAGAGCTCCTTTCCTGAGGTGATCGATGCAGAGGTTCCGAGCGATGGTGTAGAGCCAGGTGGTGAAGCGAGCCTCGTGCTTGAAGTCGAGCGCGTTCTGCACGACCCGGACGAAGGTCTCTTGAACGACGTCCTCCGCGGTGGAGCGCACGCGGAGCTGCCGCAACGAGAAGTTGTAGAGCGGCGACTTGTGCCGCCGCACGAGCACGGCGAAGGCTGCCCGATCCCCTTGCTGGAAGCGGATCATGAGGGCTTCGTCGGTGACGTGCGGATCGTTCATCGGGCTCGGTCGCTCGCGCACCAAGGTAGCCCCGACCGGGCCCGACGACCAATGATTGCCTGCCTAACACCG
>DATIQP010000262.1:0-11670 GCA_035470765.1 Polyangiaceae bacterium
CCTCGTCGGTGTGCAGGACGCAGCCGTCCTGGATGTTCGTCTCGTCGCCGATGGCGATGACCTCGGTGTCGGCGCGGATCACGCTCGCGAACCAGACGCTCGCGTGGCGGCCGATCTCCACGTCGCCGACGATCGTCGCGCCGGGGGCGACGAAAACGTCCTCCGGTACGCGGGGGGATTTGTCGCCGAGACGGTAGAGACTCACGAGGGCCTGCCCGCGACCTTCAGGCGTTTCATCATCTTCTGCAAGCCGAAACGCGACAGACCGAGCATCTCGGCGGCCTTGGTCTGGTTGCCGTGGGTCTTGGCGAGGGCCTCGCGCAGCAGCTGGCCCTCGAGGGCGTCGACGCGCGCGCGAAGATCCATGCCGAGGTCGCGCGCCTCGCCCGGGTCGCGCAGGAGCTCGGGCGAGAGGTCCGCGGCGTCGATGACCGCGCCCCCGTCAGTCGTCGTCGACAGGACGATCGCGCGCCGCACCTCGTTCTCGAGCTGCCTCACGTTGCCCGGCCACGCGAAGGCCGAGAGGCGATCCATCGCCGCCTTGGTGACGCGCACGTTGCGACCCTGGGCGTGCTTCTCGACGAGGTGCGCGATGATGAGCGGGATGTCCGCGCGGCGCTCGCGCAGCGGCGGCACGCGCACGGTGACGACGTTGAGCCGGTAGTAGAGGTCCTCGCGGAAGGTGCGCTTCTCGACCATCGCCTCGAGGTCTCGGTGCGTGGCCGCGATGAGGCGGACGTCGACGCGGCGCGTGCGCTCGGAACCGACCGCGCGCACCTCGCCGTCCTGGAGCACGCGCAGCAGCTTGGCCTGCATCGCGAGCGACATCTCGCCGATCTCGTCGAGGAAGAGAGTGCCGCCGTCGGCGACCTCGAACAGGCCCGGACGTGTCTGCGAAGCGCCGGTGAACGCGCCGCGCACGTGACCGAACAGCGTCGACTCGAGCAGCGGCTCCGGCACCGAGGCGCAGTTCTCGCTGACGAACGCGCGCTTGCTCCGAGGGCCGTTCTGGTGCATCGCGCGGGCGATGAGCTCCTTGCCGGTGCCGCTCTCGCCGGAGACGAGCACGGGCACGTCGCTCGTCGTGACGCGGTCGACGACGCGGAGCAGCGCGCGCATCGGCTCGCTGCGCCCGGCGATGGCGTCGTAGCGGAAGCGCGTGTCGTCGTCGCGCGCGTGCTCGAGCTCGGTGCGGGTGGCGAAGAGCTCCGCCTCGCGCTCCTCGAGCAGCGCCGCGAGCTTCTTGCTGGCGCGCTCGGCGCGGCGGGCGGCGCGGCGCAAGAGGACCTGATCGCGGGCGTCGGCGATGGCCATCGCGGCCTGGCTAGCGAGCAGGCGCACCCAGGAGAGCTCGCGCGGGCCGAAGGCGCCCCGGCGGCCGCGGTCGTCGAGGTAGACGACGCCGAGCGCCTCGCCGCGCGAGAGCAGCGGCACGGCGAGGACGCTGCGCAGGCGCAGCGCGTGGACCGACGCGTGGAGATCGCCGAGCGAGGCGAACGCGTCCGTGGCGACGACCGCCTCGCCGGTCTCCAGTGCGCGCTTGGCGAGCGTCATCGAGAGGTGGAGCTGCTCGCCGCGAAGGTCCTCGCGCGCGAGGTTGCGCGCGGCGCGCGGGACGAGGCGGCCGTCCGGCGCCCGCAGCAGCAGGAGCCCGCGCTCGACGCCGACCCAGAGCACCATGGCGTCGAGGACCTGGAGCAGCAGTGTGCGCAGCGAGTCGCGTGTGGACAGGGCGCGCACGATGCTCTCGAGCTGGGCGATCTGGGCCGGGGCGAGGGCGCTGTCGTCGGCGGAGATGGGCGGGTCGCGCATCCACGCGACGTGAGAGAGGGCATCTCGCAGCTCGTCGGGCGTGGTGGCGCGGAGCCGGTCGGCGGCCTGCTTGCGCAGCGTCTCGAGCCGGCGCGCCGCCTCGCCGGCGCCCATTCTTTCGGCCAGATCGCGCGCCGCCGCGAGGGCCGGACCGCGCGAGTCGAGCGAGGCCGGCAGGTGCGCGACGGCGGCGAGGCGCTCGATGAGCTCGGCGGGCTGCGCCTTCGCTCCGGCGTCCCGCGACAGGCTCGCGCGGGCGCGCGCACCGAGCCACTCCCACCGCGCGACCGGCGAGGCCGAGGCCGAGGCCGCGTCGAGCTCGTCGACGACCTTCGGCGAGAGCGCGTCGGGGCACCACACGAGCGCGCGCGCCGCGGCGCGCAACCGGTCGTCGCCGGAGTCGAGCTCCGCGAGGGCGGCTCGCGCTTCCTCGCGGGCGAGCGCGTCGCCCTCGGGCCTGGTCTCGACGCGCGCCCAGCGAGCGTACGCGCGCGTCCGCGTATCGCCGGCGAGCATGGCCTCGGCGGCCGCTTCGTCCGCTTCGTGGCGCGCGCCGACCGTGGCCAGCGCGGCGGCGCGCACCAGCCACGCGCGGCCCGCCTCGCGCCTGCGCCCGAGCCGCTCGAGGAGCATCGCCGCGCGGGTCGACGCCGCGAGCGCCCGGCCCACGTCGCCCGCGTCGGAGGCCGCGGCGGCCTCGCCGACGAGGTAGGTGGCCTCCTCGGGGACGGCGCCGACGCGCGCCGAGAGCTCGACCGCGCGCGAGAACGAAGCGAGAGCCTCGTCGGCGCGACCCGCGTCTTTCTCGAGCATCCCGCGGACGGCGCGCAGGCGCGCCTCCGCGAGAGGATCGTTTTGCTCGACGAGCGCCTCGTCGATGCGCCCGAGGCCGACGTCGTGGAGGCCGGCGCGGTAGGCGATCAGCGCGGCCACCTCGGCCGCGGCCGGGCCGGCGTGATCCTCGAGCAGCCGGGCCGCCGCCACGTCGTCGCCTCGATCCCAGGCGAGGCGCGCGCGAATCGCGGCCGCGCGCGCGCCGACGTCTCCACCCGCCGAGCTCGCGAGCTTCGCCTGCTCCTCCGCCGCCGCCGCGTCGCCCATCCGCCGGGCCGCGTCCGCGCGCCGCACGGCGGCCTCCGCGCCGTCGGCGTCGCGAAGCACGAGCCGCGCGCGCGCCGCCTCCCCCGCCTTGAGCAACGCATCGGCGACGGTCGCGCGGACGCTGAAGAGCGCGGCGGGCTCGTGAGCGCGCTCCTCGCCGGCGGCCAGCAGCGCGGGCGACGGAAAAGGCTCGAGCAGCCGGCGAACGAGCGCCGGATCGTCGGCGATCTGCGCCGGCGCTTCCGTCGCTCGCGCGGGGCCGTCGCGCAGCTCGGCGTACGTCCACGCCGCGAAGGGCGCGCGGGCGGCGAGCGCGAGCAGGCGCGCCGCGAGCGCCTCCTCGGGCTCTCGCGAGACGGGCCATCCCGCGGCCGCGGGACCCACGAGCGCCACCAGCCAGCGCGCGCGCAGAAGCGCCGTGCTCGGCCCCAGGACGTTCTCGCCCCCGTCGCCGAGCTGGCGGGCGAGGTCAATCGCCTGCGCGAGCCACTGCCGCGTCGGCTCGCCGACGGCCGCGTCCACCTCGGACGCCGCGGCGATCTCTCTCGCGCGGAGCGCCAGGTACACGCGCCGCACCATCGCCTCGCGCGCTCGCGCGCCCGCGCTCTCGTCGGGCCGCAGGCCGAGAACCTTGGCCGCTCGATCGGCGACCCATCCTGCCGAAGGCCGCGCGCCGGGCGCGGGCGCGCACAAGGACTGCACGAGCTCGGCGATGGAAACCGAGGCCGGCGCGATCTCGGCCAGGACCTTCCCGAGCGCGTAGAGATCGGCCTTCGGCCCGACGTCGCCGCCGCCACGCAGCTCTGGCGCGGCGTAGGCGGGCGTGCCGCCGCGCGCCGGATCGCCGAAGCTCGACGCGAGGCCGAGATCGATGAGCGTCGCGCCGCGCCCCTCGGGCGAGTCGCTCCCGTCGGCCGCGTCGCCGTGCCAGAGGACGTTCGAGGGTTTGACGTCGCCGTGACGAACTCCCGCGCCGTGGAGCTCTTCGAGCGCGCGCGCGACGGCGTGCGCGACGATCCACGCGCGGCCCTCGCGCTCGCGCGGGCTGCCGTGATCGGCGGCGTCGAGGGGCGCGCCGTCGAGCCACTCGGTCACGATGAACGCCTCGCCGCCCGGCGTGCGCCCCGCATCGAGCAGGCGCGGGCCCCACTGTCGACCGAGCCTGGCGATGAGCTCGGCCTCGTCCCGAGCCCAGCCGCCGGTGAAGACCTTCACCGCGCCGGACCGGCCTCGTCGCTCGCCTCGGAAGACGTTGCCGCTCGCACCGGCGCCGGCGAGGGGCCCCAGCGCCCACCCCCCGACTGCCAACGCCGATGCCACTTTGGTCCCGCGGCCCATCTATCGGTGATATGGCCCCCAAATCGAGAAACCGTCAACTCGGATGCCAGGTTTTGACGCCCCGGTCGGCCCGCCTTACGTTGGGGCGCATGAGCAAGCCCCGCTCCGAAGTCCTCTCCGAATCGAAGCGCAAGGCCACCGTCGCCGGCGCCGCTACCGTCGCGGCGGTGGGTCTCGGCGTGTTCGGTTTTCCGGTGGTCGCGACGATCGCCGCGGTGCCCGCCGCCGCGCTGACGTGGCGCTGGTGGAAGCACCGCGCGGAGAACGGCATCAGGTTCTGATCACTGCCGCACGCTCGAGCCGAGGGCGAGAGCTCGGAGTGAGATGTCGATCACTCCTGAGCTCCCCGAATGGCGTCGAGGATGGTCCAGCCCCACGCGGGCTTGGGGATGATCGTGAGGGGCGCGCCGTCGTCGGAGTCGAACGCGTCGGCGAAGCGCCGCCCGTGGTGTGTCACGACGACGATGCGCACCGCCGGCCGCTCGCGACGCACCTTCGCCATCACGCGGAGCACGTCCTCGGTCGCGAACTCGTCCGGGAAGAAGACGATCGCGGTGTACTTCTGGCCGAGCTTCGCCTCGAGCTCGCGCGTGGCGTGCACGACGACGTTCGCCTGACGCAGGTAGGCCTCGAGCCCGTCGAGCGTCTCCTCGTTCGCGGAGACGACCGTCACGAAAAGCGCAGGCCCCGCCCCGTGCCGTGTCATCTGGCCTCGATGCGCCCGAGGAGCGCGAGAAGGCCGTCGAGGATCGTGAAGGGGTGCGGCGGGCAGCCGGGGATGTAGAGATCGATGGGCACGACCGCGCCCGCCCCGTTGCGGACCTGCTCGTGGTCGATGTACGGCCCGCCCGAGATGGCGCACGCGCCGATGGCGATGACGATCTTCGGGTCGGGGATGGCGTCGTAGGCCTTCTTCAGCGCGAGCACCATGTTCTGCGTGACGGGCCCGGTCACGATCAGCCCGTCGGCGTGGCGCGGAGACGCGACGAACTGGATGCCGAAGCGGCCGATGTCCCAGGCGATGGTGCCGAGCACGTTCACGTCGGACTCGCAGCCGTTGCACCCGCCCGCGCTCACCACCCTCAGCTTGAGCGAGCGGCCGAACATGCGGCGCAGGCGCTCGTCGAGCTCCGCGACCCGCGGCTCGACGTGCCCGCGAACGACGAGGTCGTCGCGGCTGCGCGCGGCGAGGCGGTGATCCTTCGTGAAGGCGACCGCTCCCGTGGGACAGGCTCGCGTGCAGTCCGTGCAGAACAGGCAGCGCCCCATGTCGAGGGCGAGCCCCTCGGCGTCGAGGCGGATCGCGCCGGTCGGGCAGGCTTCGACGCACTCGTGGCAGTCGTCGGGGCACTTGGTCGGATCGAGCTCGGGGGCGCCGCGGAAGCGCTCGGGCAGCGCGGGCGACGCGTCCGGGTAACGCGTCGTGCGGTGGCCTTGCTGCAAGCGGGCGAGGAGTAGCTTCAGCATGGGGGTCGCTCAGAGGTCATGGCCGCAGTAGGAGAGGTCGAAGCTCTTGTTGCAGAGCGGGAAGTCGGAGATCTGCTGATCCCGAAGGGCCATCGCGAGGCCGGCCCAGTTGTGGAACGACGGGTCGACGACCTTGTAGGCGGCGAGCTTGCCGTCCTCGCCGGTGATGGCGACGTGGCAGATCTCGCCTCGCCAGCCCTCGACGAGCGAGACGCACAGCCGGTTGGGCGCGAGCGCGGCCGCAGGCTCCGTGGCGGGGACCATGATGGCGCCGCGAGGCAGCGCCTCTAGCTGCTCCTCGACGAACGTGCACGAGCGCCCGATCTCGAGCCAGCGGACGAACGCCCGCGCGAAGACGTCGCCGCTCTGCCACGAGGACACCGGGATGTGCGCGACGCGGTAGACGCCGCTCGGGTGATCGTGCCGCACGTCGCGCTCGACGCCGCACGCGCGCGCCACGACGCCGACCAGCCCGAGCGCCTCGGCGGTCTCGCGCGAGACCGTGCCGGTGCCCTCGAGGCGGGCCTGCACCGACGCGCTGTTCCAGAGCAGCTCGACGGAGGCCTGCACGTCGTGCAGCGCAGCCGCGAGCCGGCGTTGCATGTCGTCGCGGAGGCGCTCGTCGACGTCGAAGCCCACGCCTCCCGGCCTGACCAGATCGCGGCCGAAGCGGTTGCCGCAGATGGACGCGGTGAGGTTCAGGAAGTCGCCGCGCAGCCTCCCGCAGAACGACGCGGTCGGCAGGAACGCGATGTCGTTGGCGATGCCGCCGAGCCCGCCGGTGTGGTTCGCGAGCCGCTCGAGCTCGAGCGCGATGCCGCGCAGCGCGAGCGCGCGGGCGGGCGCGCGCGTCCCCGACAGGGCCTCGATCGCGTGGCAGTACGCCATGCCGTGGCCGATGGTCGTGTCTCCCGCGAGCGTCTCCATGTAGTGGAGGGTCCGCTTCGACGGCCCGCCCACGAGGGCGCGCTCGACGCCGCGGTACTGGTAGCCGAGCGAGATCTCGAGGTGGAAGACCTGCTCGCCGTGGCACTGGAAGCGGAAGTGACCGGGCTCGATGACGCCGGCGTGGATCGGCCCGACGGCGACCTCGTGAACCTCCTCGCCCTCGATCCGGTAGAAATCCATGATGCCGACCGGCGAGCCCTCGAAGCGCACCGGCTTGAGCCACGGGTGCCCTTCGGGGATGACGGCCCACTTCTCGGCGATCTCTCGCTCGAAGAGGTGGACCTGCGGGCAGTCGAGCGTAAACGATGGGTACGATGGCCCGGCGACGTCGGTGGCGGCGAGCTCGAGCGAGCCCTCCGCGTCGCGCGCCACCACGACCACAAGCTGCACCCCGGTCTTGCGCCCGGGCGGGCGCCAGCCGAAGAGCGCCGCGACGCGAGCGCCGCCCCCGCCGGCGAGCGCGACGACCTTGCGGAAGTCGTCGAACGGCAGCACCGGCACGTCCTCGCGCGGGATCGCCTTGCCGGCTCGCGTCACCAGCGGGCTCATCGGAACACCTCGACCGACGCGGCCGCGTTGTGCAGCAGGTCGCTGACCGGCTTGGGGATGTAGACGCCCAGCAAGAGGACCAGCCCGAGCAAGAGCACCGCCGGCGCGACGACCGAGAAGCGAACGCCGCGCGTGCTCGTCGCTTGGGCCGTCGCCTTGGGCGCCTCGCCCTGGACGACGGCGAGGACGGTCGCACCCATGCCGATGAAGACGACCGCGAGCAAGAGCAGGAAGAGCGCGGCCACGAACCAGTGACCGCCCGCGATCGTGGCGTTGAGGATCGTGAACTCGCTGAGGAACGGGCCGAACGGCGGCGAGCCAGTGATGGCGAAGAAGCCCGCGAGGAGCAGCCCCGCCGAGATCGGCACGCGCCGCAGCGCGCCGCGGACGTCGTCGGTGGACTTGCTCCCGTACGCGCGCTGGATGTTCGCCGCGCTCATGAACAGCACGCCCTTGGTGAGGGCGTTGTTCACCATGTGGAGCATGGCGCCGAAGACCGCGGCCCCGCCGATCCCGACGCCGAGCACGAGGATGCCCATGTGCTCGACGCTCGAGTACGCGAGCATGCGCTTGAAGTCCTTCTGGCGGGCGACGAACGCGCCGGCCACCGCCATGGACAAAAGGCCCATCACGATCATCAGCTGGCGGGCGAAGGTGGCGTCGCCGGCCGCGGTGCAGATCCGGAGGAAGCGCAGGATGGCCATGAACGCGCAGCTCGTGACACCGCCCGCGAGCAGCGCGCCGACCACGCCAGGCGCCTCGCCGTAGGCGTCGGGCTTCCAGGTGTGCATCGGCGCGAGGCCCATCTTCGTCCCGTAGCCGATGAACAGGATCACGAACGCCGAGCGGAGCCACGGGCGCGAGAGCCTCGCGGCGTCCGCCGTGAGGTCTCCCTGGAGCAGCGAGGGCGCGACGCCGCCGCGCAGGGCGGAGTACGCGAGGAAGAGCGAGCCGAGCAGCGCGAGGGCGATGCCGACGGAGCCGATCAACAGATACTTCCACGTCGCCTCGAGCGCGCGGGGGCCTTGCTCGAAGTAGACGAGCGGCGCGGAGGCGAGCGTCAACGTCTCGAGCGCGACCCACATGAGACCGAGGTGCTGCGCCTCGATCATCAGCGTCATCATCGCCATGAACGCCAGCAGGCACGCGATGAAGTTGCGGTTCGACCTCTCCGGATGGAACGCGAGGTAGCCGCGCGCGTAGATCACGCACAGGAAGAACAGGAGCGTGGTGAACGCCAACACGAGCCTGCCGACGCCGTCGAGCAGCAGCCACCCGTTGAGCCCGCCCACGACGGGCATCGAGAGCGCGACGCCGGCGAGCGCGAGCTGGACGGCCCCCGCGACGACGAGCAGCCACGAGCGGACGCGCTGGGGCACGACCATCGCGAGCAGCGCGAAGACGAGCGGTACGATGACGAGAGCGAGGGCCAACAACGTCACTCCTTGAGGTGGGCGAGGCGCGTCGTGTCGAGCGACGCGAACTCACGGTTGATCTGGTAGATGATGATCCCCATCACGAAGATGCCGACGACGAGGTCGAGCAGGACGCCGACCTCGACCAGGAAGGGCATCGCCTCGACGAGGGTGAGGCCCATGATGAAGATCCCGTTCTCGAGGACGAGGTAGCCGGCGACCTGGGTGATCGCCTTGCGGCGCGTCGTGAGGATGATGAAGCCGGTGAGCACCGTCGCGAGGGAAGCGGGCACGAAGAGCGAGCCCACGTTCTCGGCGGCGAGCGGCAGCGTGCGCGCGAAGAGGATGGCGACGCCGGTGGCGAACGCGCCCGCGACGAGCGACGAGACGTAGCCGATGACCGGCTCGATCTCGCGGCGGATGGCGACGTCGCGCATGGCGCGCAGGAGCATCCACGGGATGACGACGCCCTTGATGAGCGCGGCGCCGCCGGCGATGAGCATCGGCTGCAGCGTGAACTGCCGGTGGGCGAGCACCGCGATGACGCCGAGCACGACGCCCTGCAGCGCGGTGGCGTTGATGACGGCGCGCATGCGGCTCGTGCCGAGCGCGAAGAAGTTCAGCAAGAGGACCAGGACCAGGAGAGCGTCGACGGCGTCGGATTTCATGGTCATCACCTCGCGAGAAGCACGATGCCGAAGCTCGAAAGAAGGCACGCGGCGACGAGCAGCGCGGGGACCTGGCGCATCCGCAACCGCGCCATGACCGACTCGACGACGCCGATGAGCACCGCGAGGGCCAGCATCCCCCCCACGAACAGGCCCCAGTCGGCCCAGGCGTTCCCGGTGTCGAATGGCAGCGCGAGCCGCACGACGATCGCCCCGAGCGCGAATAGCTTGAGCGACGCGCCGTAGAGGATCATGCCGAACGCGGGACCGCCGTGATCGAGCACCATCACCTCGTGGATCATGGTCAGCTCGAGGTGCGTGTTCGGGTCGTCGAACGGGACGCGGCAGTTCTCGGCGAGCAGGACGATGAACATGCTCGCGAGCACGAGCACGAGCGGCGCGCCCGCTCCCCGCCAGCCGGAGGCCATCCCGGTGTGGAGCATGCCGGCCAGCGAGAGCGACGCCGACCGCCGGACCAGGACGAGAAGCCCCAAGAACAGCGCCGGCTCGGCGAGGACGGAGAACGTCGCCTCGCGCGCGCCTCCCATGCCCTCGAACGGCGAGCCGGTGTCGAGCGCGGCGCTGACCATGAAGAACCGCGCGAGGCCGAACAGGTACGCGAAGAGCACCAGATCGCCCGCGAAGGAGAGCGGCGGCGCGTGGTCCCCGAAGGGCACGAGGAGCGAGGCGAGAGCGGCGGTGACGATGCCGACGACCGGGCTGACGCGGAAAATCCACGACGTCGTCCCGCTGAAGACCGAGCCCTTTCGCAGGAGCTTGGCGATGTCGTAGTACGGCTGCAGGACCGGCGCGCCGACGCGCCCCGCGAGGATGGCCTTGGTCTTGGCGATGACGCCGAGCAAGAGCGGCGGCAGGATCGCCAGGAGCGCGATGTGGACGAACGTGTGGACGGTGAGCGGGCTCATGGTTGGCTAGCGGAGGAGGAGCAATGTGAGGACGAGGGCGACGACGATGTAGAGGACGTAGAGCTGGGTGCTGCCTTGCTGGACCCAGCGGAACCAGACGAGGCCGCGGGCGGCGCTGCGCGACGCCGGCAGCACTGCGCGATCGAGCACCAGATCGGGGACCTCGCTGTGGAAGCGCTCGGGCGTCGGGAAGAGCCGCGTCAGCTTCGGAGCGTGGGTGCGCGGGCGCAACGCCCAGGAGAACAGGCCGACGAGGCCGTCCGCGAATGACGACGCGGTGTACTGCATGCGCGGCGTCGGCGCGGCGTAGCCGCAGTCCCACGTCGGGCCGGTGCGCACGCGGGCGGGCGACCATCGCTTCACGAGCACCCAGCCGAACGCGACGAGCAGGACGAGGAGCAGCCCGCTCGTGATGCTCAGCGCGTGGAGCGGCGCCAGCGCGACCAGCGAAGTCTCCGCCGCCTCGGGCGCCCAGCTCGCGGTCGCGTGCTCGAGGACGGGCGCGACGACGGCGGGCGCGACGCCGATGAAGGCGCAGAGCAGGCCGAGCACGAGCATCGGCGTGGTCATCGCCCTGCCCGCCTCCTTCGCGTGGCTGGAGTGCTCGGTGCGCGCCGTGCCGAGGAAGACCACGCCGAACGCCTTGACGAAGCACGCGACGGCGAGCGCCCCGATGAGCGCGAGGGCCGTGACGCCGAACGCTCCGACCGCGGCGGCGCCGGTCGACGCGGAGAGCGCCGCGTGGAAAGAGCCCAGGTAGATGAAGAGCTCGCTGACGAACCCGTTGAACGGAGGCAAGCCGCAGATGGCGATGGCGCCGACCAGGAAGGCGGCGGCCGTCTTGGGCATGCGCGCACAGACCCCGCCGAGCGCGTCCATCTCGCGCGTGTGCGTGGCGTGGACCACCGCCCCCGCGCTGAAGAACAGGAGCGACTTGAAGAGCCCGTGGTTCCAGACGTGCAGCAGCGCGCCGGCGAGCCCGAGCGCCACGAGGATCGGCTCGCCGGTCGTGCGGCCCACCAGCGCGACCCCCAGGCCGATGAGGATGATCCCGATGTTCTCGACGCTGTGGTAGGCGAGCAGGCGCTTGATGTCGTGCTGGCCGAGCGCGAAGGCGACGCCGAACACGCCCGAGACGGCGCCGAGCGTGAACAAGAGGATGCCCCAGAACAGCGGCGGGTGCTCGAAGAACGAGGTGATGCGAAGCACGCCGTAGATGCCCATCTTGATGAGCACCCCGGACATGAGCGCCGACACGTGGCTCGGGGCGTTGGCGTGCGCGCCGGGGAGCCAGATGTGCAGCGGGATCGCGCCGGCCTTGAGCAGACACCCCAGAACGGCGAGCAGGAACATCGCCGTCGCGACCGCCGCGCCGGGCGCGTGCGCCGGATGGAAGCTCCAGCTCCCCGTCGACCATCGGAGGAGGGCGAAGGCCGCGAAGAGGCT
>DATIQP010000263.1:0-12016 GCA_035470765.1 Polyangiaceae bacterium
CCCGCTGTTGTAGCGAAGGTACACGGGCGTGTACCCGAGATCGTGCGCGAGCGCTGCGCCGTGATCGTGACCCAGGCGCAACCACTGCTGATCGTTCATGCACGAGCCGTGGACCAGGACGAGCAGCTTGCCGCCGGCCTGGGGGAACGTCGCGTGCAGCGCACGCTCGTCGACCTCCAGGGGGTGACCGTCGTGGCAGACCTGCATCGTCATCGCGAGCGGGTTGCCCGAGTCGCTCAGGTAGTCGCCGAGCACGCCGTTGAGGACGGCGAGCACGGCGGCGCGCTCGGTCCCCGGTGCGCTCTCGCCGAGCAGGGGCGCGAGCTGCTCGAGCGCCACGTCCAGGCTGGAGCCGACGAGCTTGGTCACGCCGCGGATGCTCCCGTAGACCAGCCCGGTGACGGCGCGGGCAGGACTCTCGAGCGGCCGACCGAGGACGTCCGGGCCGCCCGCGATGGTGCGGTGCATGGCCTCGACGACCTCGGTCACGGCCTGCGTGGCCTCGACCACGAGGCGGCTCGCGCCTCGCAGATCGTCGCCGTGGTTGCGGGTCTTCTTGGGCACGTGGGGAGACCAAGGTAGCGCAGATCGCAGGACGGCATCGCGCCCGGGCGATCGGGGGCGTGAATCCAAGGTACTCTTCGAGCATGCGCATCTGGTTCGTTCTCATGCTCTCGTGCGGCGGCGCGACCGTGGCGCCTCCTGCCGAACACGCGTCGGCGCCGGCGTCGCCGGCGGCACAGTGCATCGCCACCGCGGACGCAAAGCGCGAGCGAAGGCCCGACGAACCGCAGAAGGTCACCGTCAAGCACGTGCTGGTGAAGTGGGCCGGCGCGAAGCGCGCGCCAAAGGAGATCACCCGCACCCGCGAGGAGGCGTGCCTGCGCGCCCTCGAGGCGCGCTCGAAGCTGGAGAAGGGCGCGAGCTTCGCCGACGTGGTCGCCGAGTACAGCGAAGAGCCCGGCGCGGCGACGCGTGAGGGCATGCTTGGCACGATCGAGCGCACCCAGGCCGAGCCTGCATTTGCCGACGCGGCGTTCGAGCTCCACGTCGGAGAGGTGAGCTACGTCGTCGAGAGCGGCTTCGGCTTCCACGTGATCATGCGGACCGAATGACGCCAGCTCGAGTCCGCGCCATCACCCTGATTGCGCTTGGCGGCGTAGAGGCAGGCCCATGCTAAGGCTCCTCGAGTGCCGCTGATCCTCGTCGCGTTCGTGGCAGGATTCGCGATGGCCTTCTTCGGGTCGATGCCGCCCGTCGGTCCGATCGCCGTGCTGCTCCTGGAGCGCGGCGTGTCCGGGCGCGATCGCGAGGGGCGGGGGATCGCGCTCGGCGCCGCGCTCGCGGAGACGATCTACTGCGCGCTCGCGATGGCCGGCGTGAGCGAGCTGATGCGGCGCTACGCCGTCGTCGAGATCGTCGCCCGCGCGATCGGCGTGGCCATCCTCCTCGGCCTCGGAATCTACTTCGCGCGCTTCGAGATCAAGCAGCCGCAGGCGGGCACGACCAAGACGACGCGTGGCGGTCCGTTCGCGCTCGGCTTCTCGATATCGGCCGCAAACCCGGTCCTCATCATCACGTGGTCCGGCTCGATCGCGACCCTCCTCTCGTTCGCGCGCCTCCGGTTCGATCTCGCCGAGCGCGGAGCGTTCGTGATCGGCGTCTTCTCGGGGATGTTCGCTTGGTTCCACCTCTTCTTGTGGATGCTCCGCCGCTTTCGAGACCGCATCACGCTGCGCGCCGCCCAATGGAGCGTGCGCGTGGCCGGCGTCGCGATGATCGCTCTCGCGCTCTGGGGCGTGCGTCTCTTCTTCTAGGCTCTTCGCACATTCACGGGCAGGTCCCGATCAGGCGCGCGGTCCAGTTGTCGGTCCCGCCAGCCACACCGGCGGGTAGCTCGCAATTGCGAGAACGACCGCTGCCGCGCTGCTCAGGGACACGAATACGGCGAGCAGTAGGTCGCGACCTCGCCGACACAGGTGCTGTCCCAATCGCCCGAGGTGCTGTCGCAGCAGAACGAGTCGCTGGCGCAGACGTTCGCCACACACCCCGTCGGGTCGCAGCCGGGGGTGAGGTAACCGAGCGACGCGGTGCAGAGGTCGTGCGCGCAGCTTCCCTGTGAAGGCGCGTTGCTCGTGGGTTGCCCTTGGCAAAGGCCGCCGATGCACGTGGTGCCGGTGCCGCAGACGTTGAAGCAACTGCCGCAGTCGTTGTCGTCGCTGCTCGTGTCGACGCAGAGCCCGCCGCACAGGGTGAGGTCGCAGGTGCTCGCGTCGGGGACCGATGTGCTGCCGCCGTCTTTCGACGTGGTGCCGCCGTCGTGGGACGCCGACGCGGCAGCGTCCTTGAGCTTTCCAGCGTCCGGGCGGACTTCGGCCGCCGTCGAGCCGGTTGCGCAGGCGCTCGCGAGCGCGATGAGAGCAGCCATTCCAGAGAGAACGAGTCGGGGATGCATGTCGCCCGGCATTTACGGCAGAGCGCGCGCCTTCTTCCCTCCACATGGGCAAGCGAGCGTCGATGCAGCTCCGCAGCGCGATGGATCGTCGGCACGGCGCGTGCTCACCACGATGTCGCGTGGAGTCGACAAGGAGAAGAAGTCATGACCCTGCAAACGAAGCACGACGGCAAGCAGCTCTACGACGTGGAGAAGGTCCGTCGCGAAGCACGGCAATCCATCGAGGAAGGCGCCGTCACCAAGGACTACCCCTTGGACCTCGACCGTGCCCTGTCGCTCTTGAACGAAGCGCTGGCGACCGAGATTGTCTGCGTGTTGCGCTACAGGCACCACGAGGTGACGGCGAAGGGCATCGACTCGCCCCAGGTCGCTGCCGAGTTCGCCGAGCACGCCGAGGTGGAGCAGAAGCACATGATGGCGCTCGCGGAGCGGATCGATCAGCTCGGCGGTAATCCGGAGCTCGACCCTGCGCTCGTCGCCAAGCGATCGGCGACCGAGTACGGCAAAGCTACGACGCTCACCGAGATGGTGAAAGACGACCTCGTCGCCGAGCGAGTCGTGATCGAGATTTACCGCCGCCTCGTCGGCTGGTTCGGCAACGGGGATCCGACGACGCGACGGCTGGTCGAGCAGATCCTCGCGGACGAGGAGGAGCACGCGAACGAGCTCGCGGATCTCCTCGCCGCGATCGACCCCGGCGCGGAGCCGGTGAAGCGCATCCACTCCTCTTGACCGCGTGGTGAGCCCGACGGCATCCTCACCGCCGAAGGGCACCGCTCGCGCTACAATGCGAGCATGCGCCTCGCCGCGTTGATCGCGCTCGTCGGGATCGTGTCGTGCGAAGCGGCGGTTCCTTTGCCTGCGAAAAGCGGCTGGGGGGCGTCGCGCGCGGCGTCGACCGAGGTGTACCCGGGGAAGTATCCGCTCGTGGCAGAGGCCGAGCGCAAGGCGCGCGAGGCGGAGCTTGCGCGTGAGCTCCCGGGTTGGCAAGTCTCGGTCGCACGCTCGGGGTTCTTCGCGCAGGCCCACACGATCCAGGTGCCCGTCGCGATGAAGCTCGCGCCGAGCGAGATCGAGCTGGCGCAGCACGTGATCGATCGTCACTACGCGCTCTTCGGGCTCGCGCGCCCCGAGCGCTTCGTTCGCTGGCACGACGGGCTCTATTACATCTCGCCCATCGACGACCCACGCTACGGGATCGCGCTCCTTCACACGCGTCAGGTGCTGAAGCTCGCCGGCCATCTCTGGCCGGGCTTCGCGATGCGGTCGAGCGCGCGCAAAGCTCTGTCGGCGCTGCTCGCGCCCTGGCTCGGTCGCCGCTTCGGGTCGCGGCCGCGCGAGGACCACCCGTGCGATCCCGTCAGCCGCGACCCACAGCGCGATTGCCCTCGCGCGGAGGCCCAGACGATCACCATCACGGCGGATGCCGCGTCGTACGTCGTCGTCGGAAGCGAATCCGGCAGCGACATGGAAGTGCGCGAAGCGCTCGCCCTTCCGAGGACGGACGACATGGTCCCGCTCGATGGCAAGGACGCGAAGGTGCCGCGCGCCGTCGACGCGCGAACCGGCGAGGAGCTCGAGACCACCGCGGTCGGCCCCGGCATGTGCGAGTCGGGCGGCGCGTGCCCGACCTGGGGCTGGTTCCAAGACGAGCGCCACCTCGAATTCGATTGATCAGGCGCGGGCGATCTTGGGCTGGAGGATGCGGATCTGGTTGCCGAAGGGATCGCGCAGGCCGCAGTCGACCCCGTAGCCGTGGTCGATCGCCTCCTGCGTGAACTCGACGTCCTTCGCGCGGAGCCGCTCGTACGTGCCGAAGCAGTCGTCGGTCTCGAGCACCATGACGACGCCGGTCGCGCCCTTCGTGACGAGGTCGCGGACCTTGGCAGCGGTCGGCTCGTCCATCACCGGCGGGCCGGGGACGTCGAGCACGATCTCGGGGACCGCCTCGCCGGGGACGCCGACGGTCAGCCAGCGGAAGCCGCCGCGTGTGTAGTCGGCCTTGACCTCCAGGCCGAGCTTGCCGACGTAGAAGTCGAGCGCCTCCTGGTGATCGAGGACCCAGACGTGCGCGTGCGTGATCGCAGTGAAGCTCTTCATGGCTACCCCCTCGACCGGGAACCGCGGGCGGCCGCGCGTTTTGGCTTCGGCGCGCTCGCTTTCGCCGGCT
This sequence comes from Polyangiaceae bacterium, assembly GCA_035470765.1. Classification (GTDB taxonomy): domain Bacteria; phylum Myxococcota_A; class Polyangia; order Polyangiales; family Polyangiaceae; genus DASXHD01. Next base: position 4,626 of record DATIQP010000263.1, read on the forward strand.
TCTTCTTGCCCTTTCCCTTGGCGGCATTGAGCGCCACGGCGGCGCGGAGAAGCTTCTTCAGGCCGCTCGCGTTCACCTTGTCGCCCTCGAAGAGCTTGATGGCGCGCCACTTGTTGCCGCCGAGCTCGGCGTTGAAGAGGTCGTCCATCCCCAGCTTCGCGCCGTCGTAGAAGGTCACCTTCACCATGTCCTTGAAGGCGTTGCAGATGCAGAGGATGCCGTCATGGCTCCACGTGGGCGTGCCCATCCACTTCCATTCCTCCGTCACGTCGGGGACGGTCTCGCGGATGATGCGACGGATCTCCGCCATCCTTTGTCCCCGCCAGTCGGGGTGATCGGCGATCTCCTTGTCGATGAGCTCGGAAGGGTTCATGTCGCCGACTTTATCAGCCGCTCGCGCCGGCCGGCTTCTCCGAAACTGCTCGGGCGCATCCAGGCCATCGTGACGCAGGTCGGCACGGCGCCCCGCACCGGCGCGCTGGTGCGACGGTAGGCGCTCGGCGAGACGCCGACGATGGCGCGGAACGTCCGGCTGAACGTGCCGAGGCTCGTGAAGCCGACATCGAGGCAGATCTCCGTCACGCTGCGGTCGGTCTCGCACAGCAGGAACATCGAGCGCTCGATGCGGCGCCGCTGGAGATAGCGGTGCGGCGTCTCGCCGAAGGTCGCCCGGAAGGTGCGGATGAAATGCGCCTCGGAGACGCGGGCGATCCGGGCGAGCGTGGGTACGTCGAGCGGCTCGGCGTAGGTGCGGTCCATCGCGTCGCGGGCGCGCAGCAGGCGGCGGTTCTGCTCTTCGACTGCGCGGCTCACGGCGAAAAATTCTAGCCGCGGAGAGAGAGAAGTGGAAGTCGTGCGCTCCGCGCGGGAGCTCGCGTGGAACGCGACGTATCGGATCGACGAGGCCACCCATCGCCGAGGACTCCGAGCGCAGCGCGTACAGGACCTACGAGCAGCAGGTCAAAGCCGAGGCAACGTTCGGCACGCTGGGGGAGGGAGGCCGCGCACTCGCGCGCTCGCGTCGATGGCGACGCGCTCCCCGGAGGGCCCGATGAGCACGCCCGCGCGCCCGTCGACCACGAACGCCCCAGCATGGAGCACCCAGCCGAGCCGGGTGCGCGCCGCGATCGTCGCGTGGAGATCGAGCTCGAAGCCTGCGACGAGATCGATAGCGCGCACCGCGCGCGAGGAGGGCGCGACGTCGCGAGCTGCGGGGCTAGGCTGAGCCTACGGACACGCGCACGCGCTCGCCTGCGCGTCAGCGCAGGTGCACGGTGACGCGCAGAGAAGGTTGCCGCAGCTTTCGGTCGATCCAGTGAAGCCGCCGTCCAAGTATTGCTGGCAACCGCACCACGGCGACACCCCGCCGTCGCTGCTCTGGACATCGACGCACAAGATCTGCGCGCACGCCCCGGGGACGCACTGCACGGCCCCGCACGTGCCGCGGTAGCCGCCCAGCCCGTCTGGATTCGACGCCGCGTCGAAGCTGCTGTCCGACGAGCTGTCGGCCGCGTCGGAGGCTGCGTCCATCCCACCCGCGTCGAGCGTCGATCCGGTCGACGAACATGCAGCGAGGCCAAACACGAAGAAAGAACGAATGATGCGTGATGTCATGGGGACCACACCGACAAGCGTACCGCCAAACGCAACATCCGGGTGGCGGAGTACGCCGCGCCCGAGGACCGGGAGCGAACCCGCAAAGCTGTATCGCCGAGCGCGGCCTCGCGGCGGGCCCATCAGTGCAGCGCGGGCTGCTCCAGCACGAGCTCTCCGTGATCTCGACGCGTGCCGAGGAATCCGTCGAGCGGACGCACGCCGCGCTCGACGATCTCGCCGTCGGGCAAGATCGCGCTCCGCTCCAGGAAATAGCGCGTGAAGAGGGGACGCGTGTCCACGTCCAGCGCGCGGATCGACTGCGCCACGGGGTGGCGGTCGCCCAGCACCAGCGACGAGCCGCCCGCGCCGAGCGCCAGGCGCGTGATCGCCCGCTGCGGGATGGTCGTCCGTAGGAGCGCACCATCCTTGACCGAGTAGGTCACGATGGGCCGCCGATCGGGAATGGCGAGACCGCGCTTCGTGACGCGCAACGTGAGGATGTGCTCGCCGCCCTCTTCGAGGCGAACCTCTTGAAGCTCCGGCGTGTTCTGGAAGTGCATGTCGGAGACGAACTTCGTGTAACCCCAGACCATGCGTCCGCCGTCGCACGAGAGCTGGCGCGTGACGGGCAGATGGAGCACGAGCAATCCGTAGGTCGGCCAGGTCGCGTCGAGGAGAGCGGGGAGCAACGGCGGAGGCGGCCTGGCGCCGTAAACGACGGGCACGACGACGCCGATCTCGCCGTAAGGCTGGACACTCGTCTGCAGGTAATCGAACGCGCCGACACCCAAGAGTCCGCGCCCCGATCCAGCCGGGACCGGTTGAAGTCGATCGCTCGGCATCATGGCCCGCAGCTTCTGCAGGTTCGCCGTGAACATTGCCTCGAACGAGTCGTCGCGGAAGTAGAGGACGGGGACCTCGAACTCCTCTGCGCCGCAGCGAACCATGTGACCCGGCCTGGCTCCGTCGAAAAATGATCGCATGACCGTCGCAGGCGTGCATCGCGCGTGCCCGGGGCGGCGCGTAGAAAAGTGTAGCGCGACCGATGCACACTCCATCACGGCTGGAGTGGCTGGCTGGCCCGTAACCTTGTAGAGCGTCGGCTTCCGCGTCGACGAGAAGGCGCTGCGGCGGTTCGGCGCGATCTTACCGCCCCATGAAGTCGCCCTTCTCCAGCGGCACGCCTTCGCTACGGAGGATTGCGTACGCGAGCGTCAGGTGAAAGAAGAAGTTCGGGAGCGCAAACTCGATCAAGAAGCGATCGCCGCAAAAGGACTTCGTGCGACCGCGCAATGGAAGCTCGATCGTACGGTCGAGGGCCGCTTCGAGGGCGGTGGGGTCGATGGCTTCGAGATACGCGAGCGCGCCGTCGATGCTCGCGTGGAGCTCGGCGAAGGTCGTCGCGCTCGCGGGGGCCGCCCGTGCCTGCGAGACGCCGAGCACACGATCGAGCGCGAGCTTCGAGCCCTCGCTCGCCCAGTGCACCTGCGCCGCCAGGTCTTGCATCCCCGGGACGAGCGAGGCCGTGACCTTCGTGCCGTGCGCTTCGCCTTTCGTGAGGATCGTCTTGAGGTTGGTGAGGCCGCGCACGAACACGGCGGCGGAGCAATCGAAGGCTTGCAGCATGCTCCACGGCTACGCGACGCACGCCGGCGCGTATTGAACAAACGCGACTGCGGGTCGTAGGCTTCGCGGGTGCCGCCGACGCCGCCGCTACCGCCGCCGCGGGGAATCCTGCGCGCCCCCAGACCCGACGGGCTCCTCGACGGTCGGCGCTTCGTCCCGTCACCGCAGCTCGCGCCGCACGTTCATCACTACTGGTCGATACGCTGGTCGCTCCGGTCCCCCTTCAAAGGCGAGGCGCTCCCGCACCCCGCGGCGCAGATCCTCCGCATCGCAACCTCCGCCGAACGAAGCGCCGTCGTCCTCGGCGTTCGCTCGGGCGCCCTCGCGCGAACGCTCACCGACGAAGGCGAGACCTTCGGCGTCAGCTTCCGCCCGGTGATGTTCCAGGCGCTCCTCGGCGCGTCGATGGGGACCATCACCGATCGCGTCGTGCCGCTCGAGCACGTCCTGGGGACGTCCGCCCGCCGCTGGGCGCGTGCGATCGACGCCGCGCGCACACCGGAAGAGAAAGTCGCCCTCACCGAAGCGCTGCTCACGCCGCTCCTCACCACGCCATCGCCGCGCCTCGAACGCATCCGCGATCTCGTCGAGCGCATCGCCGTCGATCGCTCGATCCTGCGCGTCGACGACATCGCCCGCGTGAGCGACCTCGACACCCGCGCGCTTCAACGCGCCTTCCGCAGGTACGTCGGCGTTTCGCCGAAGTCCGTCATCCAGCGCTACCGCCTCCACGAAGCGGCCATCCAACTCCGCGCGCCGCATCCGCCTTCGCTCGCCGAGCTCGCGGCGTCCCTCGGCTACGCCGATCAGGCCCACTTCGGACGCGACTTCAAGCGAACCGTCGGCCAAACCCCGCGCGCCTTCGGCCTAGCGCGCGCGTAGCGCACGGAGCTCGCGTGAACCCCATCGTTCTCGTGATCGGCGTGACCGGATTCGTCGGCAGGGCGCTCGTTCCAGCTTGGCGTTCATCAATACGTCGCCTCGACGCCGAGGCTCGGCACGCTGATCGGCCCGATCACCCGAGGCGTGCACCGGTCCGCGCGACCGACCACAGGTTCACACTCCACCCCGACGGTCTCCCGATTCAGCGTGACGTTGAGGCCTTCCAGCACGACCGAGACTTCGCCGCGCGCTACGATACGAAACCGTTTCTCCAGGCGGGCGTCGACGCGCCAGAAGTCAGGCAGCCGGTATCCGTCGATCGGCGCGACGGGAGCTCCGCCCTGCGTCTTCGAATAAGGCAGACCAGAGTAGTAGGTGAGCATCACTCCGTCGGCGTGGGGTCAAGCCGTCCAGGCCTACCTCACCGCCCACTAGCACCCAGCAGCGCCGTCCAACCCGCGGACTATGTCCGCGGGGGGCGCGTGGGCGTGATGGCGTCGCTCGGTGGCGACAAGCCCAAGAACTCCAGCACGTCCCGGTCGGCCGTCCGCTCGTGGTTCTTCAACCAGTTCTCGAGCGACTCGGTGAACATGGTGATGAGCTCGCTCTCGCCGTGAACGTACTCGGCGCGAAGCACCTCGAGCCGGCGCATGAACGTGGCGTGTTGGTGGCGGTGCTCGGCGGTCTTGGGGTAGCCCGCCCGCTCCATCTCGGCTTCTTCATTGGCGAAGTGGAGTCGTACGTCCTCGAGGAGGTCGGCGGTCCTCGACGCGAGTTCATCGCCTTCGACCGCGTCGGCGTGCGCCTGGCGTAGGGCCGCCACCATCTTCGTCAGGTGCGCATGTTGCGCCAAGATGCCATCGGGAAAGGTCGTGTGGTGCCTGCCTGTCGTCATTAAACCCCACATTCTAATGTGACGACGGGGCTCGCGTCGAGCGTGCGCAAGCGCATTCCCTGCGCCACGCCGGGGACGCGCATCAGCTCTGGGAGCCCTGCTCGACGTCGCCACCACGCACGCGGCCACGAGCCCCCGGGCCGCCCAGCGCATCTCGAGAGTCTACCTCCAGCTCGTCTGGCCCGCGTGCGACACGGTGGGCGAGCGCGCGCCGCTACGGCCATCCGCTCTCACTCGCCCTGTTCGACGTCGATCGCCTCAAGGCGGTGGACGACACCGACGGGCACGCCGCGGGCGACGACACCCTGCGCAGCATCGCCCAGCTGCTCGCCGCCAAGATCCGCGAGGTGGACGTTTGCGCGCGCTACGGCGGTGACGAGCTCGCACTTCTCCTGCCGCACACGAGCGCCGAGCGCGCGTGCCGCGTCGCGACCGAGGGGCGTGCGCTAGGACTTCTTGCCGGCAAGCTCCGCGCGGAGCCGCTCGACCTCGGCGAGCGCCGCCTCTTTGGCCGCGTGCTCGACCTCCTCGGGCGTGAGCACCAGGGCGAGCCCCTCGGTATCACGCGCGAGCCGCAGCGCGACCGGCAGGTCGCGGGCGGGTGCGACCACCCAGAACAACCCAAGCGTCGCGCACGGAGTCGCGTCGGCGGTGACGACGCGTTCGAGCAAGTCGTCGCCGACGCGGTCCCAGACGCGGATGCGCTTGCCCGCGGGCTCGTCGACTTGAAAGACGATCAGCTCGCGGACGCCGAGCGCCTGATAGCGCCCGAGCTTCTCGGCGAAGGGGATCGGCTCCTGATCGCTCGGACTGAGCACCTCGACACACAGCTCCGGAGCGCCGCGCTCCCAGACGCGCCACGACGCGAACATCTCTTGCGGGACGCCCAGCTTGACGAACCCGTCCGGCGCGAGGCATCGCTTGGGATCTCCCGCGTCGAGGTAGACGAACTGATCGCAGCCCACGGAGTCGCGGGAGGTCACGGCCTGGCGCAGGATTTGGTAGAGCAGCGCGCACAGATTGAAATGACGTAGCGACTCGCCCAATTGCCACTCCGGGTTCGCGTCGACGAAACGGAGCGGCTGTGCGGGAGGAAGGTGCTGGATGCCGGAGAGCGCCGTCTTGCTCACGCCGCTGAGTGTACGAGGATCCATCGCCGAGTGCCCGCCAAGCCGCCGAGCCCCCGCTGGCCTGGGGCCAGGCATCGCCGCGGCGATGGCACCGATCAACTCGGCGGGGGCCGCGGCGTGATAGCCCCGCGCGCATGGCCACGAAGAAAGCGAAGCGCCGCAACAAGCTCTCGAAGAAGCCCTCCCTCCGCGACGTGCCGGTCAAGGTCGACGCGTCCCTCAAGGCTGCATGGGACGCCGTCGCCAAGCGGCTCGACGCCGCCGAGCACGAGGGCGCGAAGGCCTACGACGAGCTCTGGGAAGCGGCAGGGGAGGCGGTCGCTCACGATCCGCCGCTCTACGTCCTCGGCGGCTACAAGACGGCGGCCGAGTTCTTCGAGCAGCGCCTGCACACCGACAAGCGCACCGCCGAGCGCAACGTCCGGGTGGCGAAGTACGCCACGCCCGAGGACGAGGAGCGCTACGGCTCGACCAACCTGGACGCGGCGATCCGCTGGCTCGAGGCCAAGCACGGCCCGCTCGGCGCGAGGCTCCCGGTCGCCTTCGACAAGCTCAAGATCGTGGTGGGCGGCAAGCCGGTGGCGTTCGAGAAGCTCACGGCCGCCCAGATCGACGCGGCGACGCGCGCGCTCGGCAAGAAGGGCGGCACGCCGGCGCACCGCGCCCGCACGGCGTTCGAGGAGGCGCTCGGCAAGCACGACGTGTTCAAGGAGACGCGCGTCAACGAGCACGCCGGGCGCGTGACGTTCACGCGCGTGCCGCTCGGAGCGATCGGGCTGTTCGCGAGGACGATCGCCGCCGTGAAGGTCCCCGAGCCGGCGTCATGAATGACGCTCGATGCGTCATGAATGACGGGGCGTAGGAAAGCGTAGGGCGATCGAGCGCGCGAGGCCGCGAGTCTGCGGAATCTCTCTTGTGCGCATTCGATCAGCGCTGGAATCGCGGGCCTGGGTGGACTGGGACACGCTCGCCCAATATGGCGCGCTTTGAGCCGTCCGCCTCACGCCGAGAGCCAACGCCGCGTTGTGAAGACGGCCAACGCGAGCACGACCAAACCGGGTATGGCCGCCTCGACGGCGTCACGGGCGGTCCCGTCGAATGCGCTCCGCGCCGCGAAGTACAGACACAACCCACCGACCGTCCACATTACGATGGCGATCTCTCGATAGGCTCTCCGCGCTCGTCGACTCTTGATCCTCATTCGAGCCGCCCGTGGAGAGCGTCGGCAAGAATTCGCGCGAGCGACCGTCCGAGTACGGGCA